>CAXAVP010000007.1:0-37199 GCA_963972175.1 uncultured Arenibacter sp. | reverse complement strand
GATCTCAAGGATCGGAAAGCCCAATTAAGCTACCATCATTCAGGAGAATTAGAGGGCTTGGTAGCTTTGGAGCAAAATATGAACGAAAAGGGAGGCAACACCTTTTGGTCTAAATATTTGAGTGTTGAAGGCAATAAGATAGCATATATGCCTTCCAATAGTTTTGGACCGGTTCTTTGGGCTATGTACACCCTTTCCAAAGGCACCCTAAAACTAACGGCCCAACTCCCTCCAGTAGGGGAAAAAGATTCCCAAAAAGTAGAACTACAACTCCGTAGAAATAACAGATGGGTGAAAGAAAAAACCTTAGAAATAGACCCCCTATCCTATACGGCCATATTTCAGATAACAGATTGGAACTCTGCCGAAGACACCAATTACCGATTGGTGTATAAGATAGATGGGGACAAACAATTTTATAAAGGTACCATTAGGCAGGATCCCAATGGAAAACCACTTCGATTTGGAGGGTTGACCTGTCAGGAATGGGCCGGATTTCCTTATAGGCCTTTGGTGGAAAACCTTGAAAAAACAGATCCCGATATGCTCTTTTTTTCGGGCGACCAATTATATGAGGGGAATGGTGGATATCCTATTAAAAGACAACCAGAGGATAGTGCTATCTTGAATTATTTGGGTAAATGGTATATGTTTGGATGGGCTTTTGGAAATATTATGAGAGATAGGCCTACCGTTTGTACCCCGGACGACCATGATGTATATCAGGGTAATTTGTGGGGAGAAGGCGGAGAAGGAATTTCTTTTGAAAAATGGAAAAAAGTCCGGGACGCCCATGGCGGACTGGTACAAACCCCTAAAATGGTAAACGTGGTTTACCGTACGCAATGCGGTCACCTTCCCGATGCCTATGATTCTAGTCCCTTACCTTCAGGGATAAACAATTGGTATACCCAAATGGTATATGGCAGGGTGAGTTTCGCTATTGTAAGTGACAGGCTCTTTAAGTCGGGACCGGAAATGCTTAGATCGGGGGAAGGAAGAATCGATCATCTTACCGAACCTGCTATACCGGAGGCGCTGGATGCCCAAAACTTGGATTTTTTTGGTAATCGGCAAATGGAATTTCTTAATAAATGGATTGAAGACTGGGAAGGAACCGATATGAAGGTATTGTTGAGTCAGACCCTATTTTCTAACGTAGGTACCCACCATGGTCCTGGAAAACAATTCTTGTTCGGGGATTTGGATTCAGGGGGCTGGCCCAAATCCAAACGCGATGTAGTTATTCGCACCCTAAGAAAGGCCAGTGCCTTTCATATTAATGGAGACCAGCATTTACCCTTTATGGTACAATATAGTGTGGATGGGATTCGCGATGGAGGATGGACCTTTTGTACTCCGGCCATTTCCACCGGTTATCCGAGATGGGGACAACCGGATTTGGTCAATATTCCCTTTACAGACAGACCGGAGCACGCATTGCCCAATACGGGCTGTTATCGCGATGGTTTCGGAAACTATAATTATATCTACGCCGTTGGGAATCCGGAGGATAATTTTAACGAAAAAAAAAATAGATATCTCAAAGCTCAGAAAAAGGCATCTGGTTTTGGTATCGTCACCTTTAATACCGAGGCCAGGACCATCACTATGGAAGCCATTCGTTTTTTGGCGAATTTGGATATCGATACAAAAGAAAATACCTATCCCGGTTGGCCTTTGACCATACATCAGCATGATAACGATGGAAGAAGGCCCCTAGGCTACCTGCCAAAATTACAATGCAAGCAAGCCAACCAGCTTATTAGGATACTAAAGGAAGAAAATAATGAAATGGTAAAGGCCATGCGTATAAAAGGAAAGGAATACGTCCCAGCCGTATTCGCCTTGGGCAAGTACACGTTGATAATAGGGGAGGGGGAAGATGAAAAAGTAATTAGGTCTGTCGAAATTAGTATAGACCCAGAAGAAACAATAACAGTTTAACAGCCTATAAAATGGCTTAAAGAAGCTAAAAGACAAAAGTGAATTGTATATTTTTGGCTATTAAAGCCTATATTATTAAAATTAACCAATCAGAAAAATGAAAATTATTAGAAGGAATTATTTCCAGGCAGCTATAGCCGTATTGCTTTTGGTTTCATGCAAATCAAAGGAGGAGAAAGTTACAACTGTTACTGTAACCGAGAAAAAACCCAATATAGTGTTTATATATATGGACGACTTGGGCTATGGGGATATGAGTGCTTATGGCGCTACGGAAATCAACACTCCCAATATGGATGCACTGGCAGAAGGAGGGGTACAATTTACCAATGGTTACGCTACATCGGCAACCTGTACCCCCAGTAGGTACGCCATATTAACAGGACGATATCCATGGCGTAACAAAGATGCCAAAATATTGCCGGGTACCGCTCCCTTGATCATTGATACGAACCAATTGACCGTACCTAAAATGTTACAGGAAGAAGGCTACGCCACAGGTATTGTTGGTAAATGGCATTTAGGTTTAGGCAATGGAATGGTGAACTGGAACGAAAGGGTTTCTCCCGGCCCCAATGAAGTAGGCTTTGATTATTCCTATATACTGGCCGCTACCCAGGATAGGGTTCCCACTGTCTACATTAAAGATGGTCATGTAGACGGACTGGATCCAAATGACCCCATAGAAGTAAGTTATAAGAAAAATTTTGAAGGGGAGCCAACAGGTCTGGACAATCCAGAGCTAACAACCATGAAGTGGCATCATGGGCATAACAACAGTATCGTTAACGGTATACCCAGAATAGGCTTTATGAAAGGTGGAGAGGCAGCCAAATGGAGCGATATTGATATGGCCGATCACTTTTTGGCCAAGGCCCAACAGTATGTGAAAGAACATAAGGACAAACCTTTCTTTCTGTACTACGCCCTACAACAACCGCACGTACCGCGCACACCACATCCTCGCTTTGCCGGCAAATCCGGAATGGGACCAAGGGGTGACGTTATTTTGGAAGCCGATTGGGTAATTGGGGAGTTTATGAAAACCTTGGAAAATGAAGGAATACTAGAAAATACCTTAATCGTATTCTCCAGCGACAATGGCCCAGTGGTAAATGATGGATACTATGACGACTCTGTTGAAAAATTAGGAGACCATACCCCATCCGGTCATTTAAGAGGTGGCAAATACAGTTTGTTTGACGCCGGTACCCGTGTGCCGTTCATCACCTATTGGAAAGGCAAGATAACTCCAGCCAAATCGGACGCCTTGGTATGTCAGGTAGACTTGCTAACATCCATGGCCGCCTTGGTAGGAAGCGATAAGACGGGAGAGGATAGTAAAAACCTCCTGGACGTATTTTTGGGTAAATCCAATAATGGTAGGGAACAACTGGTATTGGAGGCCACATCAAGAACAGCCTTTAGAAAAGGTGATTGGGCTATGATTCCACCTTATAAAGGAGCGGCAATCAATAAATGGGTGAATATAGAGCTGGGCAATTCAAACGAATATCAACTGTATAATCTGGCCAAAGATCCAAGTCAAAAGGAGAATTTGGCATCATCCAACCCAGAAAAACTACAGGAATTGATCGCTGATTTTCAAGAAATAAGAGGTAAATCCGGTAAGGATGTACAAGCTTTGGAACTTAAATAAACCGGTGAGCATTCCATAACAAGTGGTCCAAACCCACAATATGACTAGGAGATATCCTTATTAATTTGTGGATAAAGCAATACTGTCTTTCAAAATTAAAAAATGTGGATAGAAGCCATATAGTATGCTAATCCCTAATCATGGAATCCAAATAAATAGTATGATATGAGAAGTAGAAAAATAGTTCCTTTGATATTTGCGGCTGTTTGTCTAAGCCAATTAGTCAATGCTCAGACCAATACTCAAAGACCAAATATTCTATTCTGTATCGCAGACGATGCTTCCATGAAGAGTTTTGGGGCTTATGGCGACACCTTTGTAAAGACTCCTTCCATAGACAGCATAGCCCAGGAAGGGGTTGTCTTTGACAATGCCTATAATGGCAACCCCAAATGCTCCCCTGCAAGGGCCTGTATTCTTACAGGAAAGTATAGTTGGCAACTCAAAGAGGCAGCGGACCACAATGGGCGGTTTCCCTCTGAGTTTAAAACCTATCCACAATTATTGGAGAAACAAGGGTATAAGGTGGGTTTCACAGGAAAAGGTTGGGGTCCAGGGGTCTATGATACACAAGACAATCCCGCGGGACCCCAATATAATAGACTAAAAACTGCTCCCCCTTACAAAGGAATTAGCGATATTGATTATGCTGCCAATTTTGAGGATTTTCTAAATAAAAAGGAAAAAACTACCCCCTTCTGCTTTTGGCTGGGAACCAAAGAACCACATCGGTCCTATGAATTGGACTCGTGGAAAAAAGCAGGACGCGAATTAAAGGAAGCAACAGTACCTCCCTTTTATCCGGACAACGAAATAGTGCGTGGAGATCTCTTGGATTATGCCAATGAGGTGGAATGGTTTGACACCCAGGTAGGGCGGGCCATTAAAATATTAGAGAATAAGGGACTGTTGAACAATACATTGGTAGTGATCACCTCTGATCACGGCATGCCTTTCCCAAGGGTTAAGGGGCAAATCTACGAGGAGGGTTTTCACATCCCGTTGATCGCCTATTGGAAGGGCAGGATATATCCGGGACGCAGGGTGCATGATTTTGTTAGTTTTTCAGATTTGGCACCTACCTTCTTGGAAGTGGTGGGTAAAGATCCACACCAACAAATGACCGGAGGAAGCCTAATGAAACAATTACTAACTAAGAAATCGGGACAAATAGATCCTCTAAGAGACCATGTCCTTTTAGGCAAGGAACGCCATGATGTGGGCCGTTCCAATCAAGACGGAATAGATTTGGCCTACCCTGTACGGGCCATTCGAAACGACTCCATGCTATACGTCCACAATATAATACCAGAAAGATGGCCTGTTGGAAACCCTGAATACGGGTTTTTAAACTGTGATGGCTCACCTACAAAAAGTTACCTTACAAACTTGAAACCCGGGGATGAAGAATATCCCTATTTTGAGATGAATTTTGACAAAAGGCCAGAGCACGAGCTCTACAATATACAAAAGGATCCCCATTGTATAAATAATCTAGCAGAACTTCCCGAGCATGCTGCACAAATAAAAACTCTCCGCTCCCAAATGGAAACCGAGCTCATTGCACAGGGAGACCCACGCACACTAGGCCAAGGGGAAATATTTGACAAGTATATCTACTATGGGAAGCGACTGGATTACAATACAGGCAAGCGCATATCCTCCTTGAAATATATAAAAAAGATAAACTAGTTTAAGACGCCCCTGTTTTCTCTCTATAAAATTTACCTCCTTACCATTATTGTCTAGGGCTGAGGACGGCTGAATAGAGGCGAACTTACATACAATCTTTAAACTAAGAAAAAGATTATGGCCACTAGCTATAAATATGTAAGGGATACCTGTTAAATTTTAACTTAGTTTCTTATTAAATAACTAAGTAATCAAGTAGTTTTAAACCCTTCTTTTTAATCATAATATCACTTAATCACTTCGCCAATAGAATCGAAAAAATATTTTTTTATTCAAAATGTATTCTTATATTCGAAACGTTAATTGTTTGTTAACACGTAATTTATGGTGTAAAATTTTACCAACTACCCACTAAACCACTATCACAAATAAGATTTACACAAGCTTTTAAGTTAATATTTAGGTTTATGGTATTTGGCTTTAATTCGCATTTTAAATTATTTGGGGACCAATAATAACAGGATTAACAACTATTTTAAAACCAACTAAATTATTATGATGAAAAATCGCTTAGACAAATTAATGCCTAAGGCAACGGGATTCCTATTGCCCGTCATTCTTTTTTCCATGGGCATTACAACTACAACTGTCCATGCAAATTTAAAGGACAACAGTATTTTATCGGAAAAAATACAATCGATTGTACAAGGAACTGTAACTGATGAAGATGGTATTCCCCTTCCCGGTGCCAGTGTAATAGTAAAGGGAACTACAACCGGTACAGTGACCGATTTTGACGGGAACTATAGCATAGAGGCTCCCGCTGACGCCATTTTGGTATTTAGCTATATAGGTTATAAATCCACAGAAGTCCATATAGATGGAAAAACTACCGTAAATGCCAGTATGCCAATAGATGCCGGCCAACTAGAAGAAGTGGTGGTTGTAGGTTATGGTACGCAGAAAAAGAAAAACCTAACCGGTTCAGTGGGCATCGCCGATGCCGAACGTCTGGAGAACAGACCCATTACTTCTGCCGGACAGGGGTTGCAGGGTGTTGTTCCCAACCTAAACATCTCTATCCGAAACGGGGATCCAACTGGAAGTGCAGATTTTAACATTCGGGGCTTTGAATCTATTAATGGTGGTAGTCCCCTTATTTTGGTAGATGGGGTTCCAATGGATTTAGAACGTATTAATCCCAATGATATTAAAAGTGTTTCAGTGCTAAAAGATGCTTCCGCAGCAGCCGTCTATGGAGCAAGGGGTGCCTTTGGTGTAATCTTGGTAGAAACAAAAAAAGGTAGGGTTGGTAAAACCAGTATCAATTTCAGTACACAACAATCCTACGCCAAACCTATTTTTCATATAGATCCGGTAACAGATCCTTATGACTTGGTAACCTACATAAATAAAGCTACCATCCGTACCAGTGGGCAACCGGCATATGATGACGATTATGTGGCAGGAGCCAAAAGATATTCCGAAAATCCAATTCCCGAGAACGAATGGGGCGTTAAAAACGGTACCTTACGGTTTTTTGGAAATAACGAATATAACGATAAAGCCATCGCTGATTTTAGTCCTCAACAGACCTATGATTTTAGTATTAGCGGTGCCACCGAAAAGGCTTCCTATTATGTTTCATTCGGTTACTTAAGCAAGGACGGCTATATTAACAATGCCGACAAAAACGAGAAGTTTAAGCGCTACAATATTTTAATGAAAACCGACTATCAGGTAAACGATTGGTTAAACCTGGATTCAAAAATTGTATACAACAACCAAAATAGTGATAAGCCCCATTTTTACAATTGGGATGTTAACATTAACACAGTAGCTAGGGTAACCTCTATTACTCCCTTGAAATTCCCGGACTTGCCCTATTACCAAACTCCTGGTGACCGGGCAACCTACGAGCCTTATATAGGTATGTATTTTGGTACTTTTTTGCCCTACTTGGAAGACGGCGGACGCGATACCTTTGTGGCAGGCGATATTTGGCTAACCCAAGGGGTTACTCTGGATCCAGCTCCTGGTTTAAAAATTAGAAGTGATTTTTCCTATAATTCCTTTAATAGAAACGACAGGGATGTTGCCAGTAAAATTGAAATCGTTAGTACAGATCTAAATGCAGATCCCATTATCACTAACGGTCTTAGTGGCAACGATTACATCCAAGAGACCAATAACCGAAATGAATACTATGTTTTTAACGCCTTTGCTGAATATGAGTTCAATGCAGATAAGACCAACAAAGACCATTTTCTAAAAGCCATGGTCGGCTTTAACCAGGAATGGGGCCATAAACGTTTTTTTTCCGCTAGGGCACAGACCTTGATCACTCCACAGATCAATAATATTAGTGCAACCACTGGTGCACAGACCACGAATGGCAATGAAACAGCATTCTCTTTAAGAGGTGGTTTTTATAGACTTAACTATATTTTCAAAGACAGGTATCTGTTTGAGGCCAATGGCCGATATGACGGTACTTCCCGTTTTCCAACTGATGATCGTTTTGGTTTCTTTCCTTCCTTTTCCGCAGGTTGGAATGTATCCGAAGAGTCGTTCATGAATAGTGCTGCCGGCTGGTTGGATCAATTTAAAATTAGGGGGTCCTGGGGATCCTTGGGGAACCAGTCTGTGGAAAGTAATTACGGTAATTATCCTTACATCACCAGTTTAGGATCTAATACTTCGCCCTTTATACTTGGATCTGGAAGAACACCTTACGTGAGTCCAGGAGGTTTGGTGAGCCCTAGTTTAACATGGGAAACCGTGGTCTCCAAGAACATTGGTTTGGATTTGGCCCTGTTCAGTAATAAGTTGGCTGTTACTGCTGACTATTATACCCGTGATACCAAAGACATGTTAATGTCTGTTGACTACCCTGGACTCTTGGGTACCGGCGCACCAGCTAGTAATGCCGCCGATTTACGTACCAATGGCTGGGAACTATCCGTAACCTGGCGCGATACCTTTGGCGAACACGGACGTTGGGGGCTAAATCTGGCCCTTTCCGACAATCAGACCGAAATCACCAAATATGACAATCCATCAGGTTCCTTGTCCGAGTATTATGTAGGACAGAAAATTGGTGATATCTGGGGATACGAAACAGTAGGGATTTTTCAAACTGATGCCGAGGTAGCTGCCGCCCCAGATCAGTCTCCCATCGGAAATAACTGGTCTGCTGGTGATATTCAGTATGCCGATTTAAACGGTGATGGTAAAATAGACCGTGGAAGTCAGACATTGGATGATCCGGGAGATTACAAAATAATAGGAAATACCACGGCCCGTTATTCCTTCGGTATCAACCCGGATATAAAATATAAAAACTGGTCACTAGATCTATTTTTTCAAGGACTGTTCAGGGATTACCTACCCAGTAACGGAAACTGGAATGCCTTTTATCCCAGTAATTCCAATCTTGTAGAGAAGTACTACATAACCGAATCATGGAGCCCTGAGAACCCGGATGCCTATTTTGCAGCCCCTTTGGTGGGTACCAACGACAAACGTAACATTCTTCCACAATCACGCTATGTACAGGATGCTTCTTATATCCGTCTTAAGAATGTGACACTTAGTTTTAATTTGCCCAGTACCTTATTGGATAACTTGGGCATGACCAAGGGCCAGTTATACCTTGCGGGACAAAATCTTTGGGAATCAACTAAAATGCACAAGCCTCTAGACCCAGAATCGGTATTTACCGTTACCCAGGAATACTACCTGCAGCGAATCTTAACATTTGGAGTGAATGTGTCCTTTTAATCAAAAGAAAATATATACTATGAAAACAAATAGATTTAACAATATAATGTGGTTTGCGGCAATTCTCCTATTGTTCGGCTGCAACGATGACTTTTTAGAAAGGGTTCCATTGGACAGTGTAAGTGATGCAACTTTTTGGTCTACCGAAAGTGACCTAGAGGTGTATAACAACAACTTTTATAACCTTGCCAGAAATGATGACAATGTACCTATTATGATGGGGCATTATGACGGGTTCAATAGTCACCGTTTCGGTATCTGGTATTTGGACGAGGCCTCAGACAATATTACTGCCCAACACAGTAGGCACAATAGGTATAGATCATTACGTGCTGGTATTCATGTGACACCAGATGGACCACAATGGTATGGTTATAAGGGGTGGAATTTTGTACGCTCCTTGAATATTGGGCTAAAAAACTATGACCTAGCAAATGTTTCCGAAGAAATTAAGGACAAATACAGGGCAGAAGCACGACTATTTAGGGGTTGGTTCTATGCCGATAAGGTTTCCAAATTTGGAGACATAACCTGGATAGATCAAGAACTTTCTACCGATTCCGAAGAACTGTTCAGTGCTAGAACCCCAAGAAGCGAAGTTATGGCAAACGTTTTGGCCGATATAAATTTTGCCACCCAAAACCTACCTGAGGCATGGGGAGATGGTGGTAATCATGGTCGATTAAACCGTTGGGCCGCTCTTCTTATAAAATCCAGGATTTGTCTTTTTGAAGGTACCTGGCAAAAATACCATGGCGGCAGCAATAGTGAAATGTGGCTTACAGAAGCGGCCAATGCGGCCAAGGAGCTAATAGAGAACGGTCCTTATTCCCTTTATAGCACTGGTGACCCCGAACACGATTACAACGCCTTCCACCGTCAATTGGACTTGGATGGCAACCCAGAGGTCATTTTATGGAGAAAATATGATCCGGGACAGTATACCAATCATGTAATGTCCTATTGGAGAGGTTATAACGGTGGCGCTACCAAAAGTATGGTAGAAGATTACCTCTGCACCGATGGCCTTCCCATTACCCTTTCCAATGAGTATCAAGGTGATGCCCAGATTGAAGACGTTTTTGTAAACAGGGATCCCCGTCTTAGACAAACTGTATTACACCCTGAAGATAGGGAGTTCTATAATTTTGGCAATAGTGCCGATTTCACTTATCCCCGTGTAACCGGAATGGTAGGGGGCGCAAAGAGCGCTACCGGCTATCACATTATAAAGGTATATGATGTAGAGGCTGCATACCGTTCTTATAATACTTCATGGACCCCGGCCATTACCTTGCGTCTCGGAGAAGCCTTGCTTAATTACGCCGAGGCCGTAGCCGAATTGGGAACCATTACCCAGACCGATTTGGATATGACCATCAATGCCCTAAGGGATAGAGTGGCCATGCCACATTTAGACATTAACAATGTTCCGGTTGACCCACGTTATACAGGTGACGGAATTTCGCCACTCATTGCCGAAATTAGAAGGGAACGCCGCGTAGAACTATTTATGGAAGGATTTAGATATGACGATTTACGACGCTGGAAACAAGGTTCCAAACTACAGAAAAAAGATTTGGGGCTGTTGTGGGATGCCGCTGCCGAATCTCGATATGAAGGTGCTACGGTTAAAACAGCTGTGGATCCAGATTCCGGGAAAACCTATATTGATCCCTATGGGGGCTCAGATTGGGAAAATCCCCAATTTGATGAAGACAAGCATTATTTGTGGCCTATTCCTCTTTCCGAGATTTCACAAAATCCCGACCTAGGCCAAAACCCCAATTGGTAAGCATCTGATCATTATAAAAACAAAGCCATCCTATTACGATGGCTTTGTTGTTTAAAGAACTATAATACCTTCAGCCATTAATTAAACCCATACCAAAATGTCAATAAGTACAATACACAGGTTGTTATTTCCCCTATTATTTTGCTTCTTATTATCTACTCAGCTTGTACGATCACAAGAAGAAAAAAACACTACTACTCCCAAGCTACAGAATCCTATTAATGTACAGTACCTTCAAAAAAAATTAAAAAAAACAGGGCCCAAGCTAGTACTCAATCCAAAAATTGAAAAAAATCTCAAAAAGAAACTCAAAACAGACCCAGTGGTACAGAACCTTTACAAGGCCATCAAAGCCAATGCCGCTGAAATCCAAAAAAAACCCTTACTGCTCAGGGAATTGGAGGGGAGACGATTACTACATGTATCAAGGGAAATGTTGTACCGTATGAATATGCTGGGGATGGTGTATAGAATAGAAAAAGACCCAGTGATGCTATCCAGGATTAACGAGGAGATAAAGGCCGTTTGTAACTTTTCGGATTGGAACCCATCCCACTATTTGGATGTAGCAGAAATGTCCATGGCCGTTGCCATTGGAATTGATTGGGCCGGAGACGCACTACCTGCCACCACTGTTGAAATGGCCAAGACTTCCCTGATAGAAAAAGGAATAAAACCTAGCTATAACGAAAAAGGCAATACAGGCTGGGTGGGTGGCAATAACAATTGGAACCAAGTTTGCCATGGAGGCATGGTGGCAGCGGCTATTGTCACCGCCGATAAGGAGCCGGAATTAGCGGCCAAAACAATTGGCAGAGCCTTGGACAGTATTCCACAAGCCCTTGTTTCCTATGGTCCGGACGGAGTTTACCCCGAAGGTTCTACCTATTGGTCTTACGGCACCTCCTTTACCGTAATCACAGCTGCTATGCTGGAAAGTGCGTTTAATACCGACTTTGGGCTGTCACAGTTTCCCGCATTTTTGGAGAGTGCCAATTTTAGATTGCTTTCCAATACTCCCTCAGGTGGCTATTACAATTTTGCCGATTGTGGTGATAAACGTAGCGACCAAGGTGATATTACCTTGGCATGGTTCGCCACTAAAACGGGAAATAAGGCCTTTTTTGAAAAAGATCGTTTTTTGGCTCCCCCAGAAGATATGGGGAAACTAGCACGAAACGCCGGTGCCGGACTGGTTTGGGTTTCCCAATACAAAGAAAAAAATGAAGTAAAGACTCCAATGAACTGGAAAGGAGAAGGCGAAAATCCCATCGTGATTTTTAGATCTTCAAATGAAGATCCACACCAATACTATTTTGGAGGTAAAGGGGGGAGGGGAACCGTAAACCATGGCAATATGGATGCAGGCTCCTTTATTTTTGAACTCAACGGAGTCCGCTGGTCCATTGATGCCGGTAATCAGAAATATCATACGCTAGAAAAAACGGGCTTTGACCTATGGCACAGGTGCCAAAATTGCCAACGTTGGACATTATTGACCAAAAATAACTTTGGACATAGCACACTAACCGTGAACAACCAACATCATGTGGTAGATGGGATGGCCTTTTTTACCAACTTTCAAGATGGAGATGCACCTGAAACCACACTTGATCTTAGCGCTGCCTTTGAAGGTCAATTAAAAAGTGCCCAGCGTAGGTTTGTAAAAGACAGCCCGACATCCTTACTTATAGAAGATAGCTTAGTGGCTTCCGATTCTACAAAGGTGATCACCTGGCAGCTACTTACAGTGGCCGATGTGGAGATTGTAAAAGGCGGGGCGGTCTTGCACCAGGACGGCCAACAACTAAAATTGGAAAATTTATCACATCCAGAAATATCCGTATCCGTGATATCCTTGGATCCCGCACCAATGGAATTGGACCGACAAATTAAAAACCTTAAACGTATCGAATTACGACTTCCGGCATATATTATGAAAGAAGGTACCACTACGCTTAGAGTCCGACTTTCTGGTGCCTAGAAATAAGTTGGTCACTGTGTAAAGCAACTAGACATAAACCGTATGGTACTAATTACAAATCGTACTATATCCCCACTCATAAAACGACCCTGAATAAGAACAATTTTTCAGGGTCATTTTTTTTTATGTGTGCTTATAATCATTTTGCTCATTATGCTATATTGAATGCATCCCTAATTTATTTGGAAGAAGCCATAGAACCATGACCGAATGTGGTCTTATTTACAAATTAAAACCAGAGGTTTTGTGTAGTATCTCTTTTAATTCCGCTGTGCTACTGGCATCTATTAGGTTTAGGGTTTTTACATTACAAAGTTTTTCCACCATTTCCTTTCCAGCCAACGTATTGGATGCTATACCGGTGACCAAGTTGGGTACAATCTCAAATGCCTTCATAAGACCATATACTGCGTAAGGGTCGGATGCCGCCAAAATAGTGCATTTAATTTGCTCTCTTATAGCCTGGATTGCCATATCCCCATTATAAGGTTCTAGAGGTGAGGCTCCTATTTCTATAATGGCCACATCCGCTTGTTCATGTTCAATTTTGCTCAACAATTGCTGCAGTTTTTCCTGAAAGCCTTCCTTTGGATAGATAGTGGAGGGGAGCCCCACATCCACAAAGTCGAACACAGCATCAGCTCCTACATCCTTAATGGCCAAAATATCCTTATACCTACCTGCTCCTGTTAATTTTGCTCCCACCACCTTATGACCAGCCTGTTTAAAAAGGTGGGTAACTATTCTTGCTGAAGTAGTTTTTCCGGCCGACATAGAGGTTCCCACAAAAAGAATAACGGGAGTAGTAAATGCAATAGGCGGCGTAGGTGTAACAAAATCCTGCATGTTCAATTTCAATCCATTTCGCTGAACATGCCCCATATAGCCCAATTCCATCATATTGGGCAGGAAGGCAGATTTAGAGGTGAGTTTTCCAAGGAGTCCGGCTCCCGTAAGTACGTTCATTTTTAAATCGTCCCCAACTTGGCGCCATGTACCGGTAGCCTCCAAGGTAGCAAAGCGTTCACCCAAAGCCCCTATGATCAACTCGTCACCAATTACACCGCGCATCCTCCCATTGGGAAGTTCCAAAAGCAATGAGCTACTTCCCGGATCTAAAATTTTACACACCACATAATCGCCCGTATCCCATTGGGTTCTGGGCAATTCCTTTAAAGTAAAGTGCTTCTGGTTCAAATCGGATATACGGGTCAAAGAGGTAAATATATATTTGTTCTTCATGACTTTTTGTTTAGAGGTTCGGACAAGAGCAGAAGTGTCAACAGAGTGGTCCGCTCTATAAGTTTATTCTCAAAAATGTACTCGTGGGGGGCATGCGCACCATCCCCAGGGGTTCCCAAGCCATCCAAAGTGGCTGTATAAATACTAGTAGTATTGGCATCAGAACCTCCACCAGCGGTTGCCTGTTCTAAACTTAAGCCTAATTTTCTACCCTGTTCCTCCGCTAATTGCCACAATTCTTGGTTCCGCTTTGTCCGCTCCATGGGTGGTCTTCCTATTCTTCCTTCAATAGAGAGGGCAACATTGGGCAAAAATGGCCTTAACCCCTTTATTCTATTCGTTATAAATATGCCATCAGCCTCGTTTAAAACCCTAACATCTATCACGGCTTTACTTTCCGGGGCCACTACATTGGGAGAAATCCCCCCTTCAATCATACCTACGTTTACGGTAATCCCCCTTTCAAAATCGTTCATGGCATACAATTTTTGCACCTGATGGGACAGCTCTACTATGGCATTGATTCCCTTTTCGGGATCCAGGCCTGCATGTGCAGCCTTTCCAGTTACAGTTAGGGTAAAACGCCCCAATCCCTTCCTAGCCGTCTTTAGTTTACCCTCTAGCCCCAAAGGTGGTTCCAAAACATAGGCCCTATTCGAAATTTTTGCCAGTCTTTTGATGGAATTCGTGGATTCCCTACTGCCAATTTCCTCGTCCGAATTTATTAGAATAACCGGAGTAACTGGAAGCGGTGCTGAAATGGACCTGATACACTGTAAAGCAAAATATATTTGTGTAAGTCCTGCCTTCATATCATAGACCCCAGGACCTTTTATAACCCCTTTTTCATAGGAAATAGGCATGTTTTTTATAGTTTCCGCTGGCCAAACAGTATCACAATGACCAATCAAAAGCTGCAAGGGCAAAATCCTATCTCTTTCTATGGGTCTGGCATACAAATACCCCCCAGTTTTTTTGCCCGGTACTAAAATCACCCGGTAGCCTATATCTTCAAACTTAAACTTTAAAAAATTAAGTATCTTATGCTGTCTTTCAATTTCATTGGAAGGAGACTCCAAAGAAACCAGATCTTTTAGAAAATGGATTATACGTTCATGATGTGACTCCAAAAATCCCTGAATATTCTTCGCTAACCTTTTATGTTCCTTCATTTTTTAAAACCTTTAGGAAATGGAAAGTTATAGGTTTGGGCAATAGAAGCAAACCTACCAGGGGGTAGGTAGGCCAATAAGGGATGTTCATTGATGTGTTGCTGTTCATCCATTTCGGAAACCCTTTGATAGTCTTTGTGCACAAAGGCCGACTTGATCTTCCCTGTTATAAAACTGTGTTCCCCAAAACCATCAATGATTTTAAACAACTCGCATTCCAGGTACAGATAGGAATTTTCTATAAAAAGCGCATCTATGGCAGTGGCTTTAACGGTGGGCAAGGAGGCCACAATTTGTTCCGATTTTTCCATGTCCGGGATACGGGGGGAAGCCCCTAATGAGGCCAACAGCACTTGGTCAGGTATGGGGAAGCTTACGGAAAATTCCTTGGTTTCCTTTACATTGTGATAAGTAGTATGATGTGGTGTACACAGAAAACCAAAATAATTGGAGGGCCCCAAGGGCGTGGCCATATGCTTGGGCGCCATGTCATACCCATCACCTTCCTTTGTGCCCACTATTATTAAGGGTGCTACCGTAAAAAAATGGTCCCAAATAGGGGAGGTGGTAGTAAGAGGCACATAATAGTCCTTTATTTTTTTTTCCATGGCGATCACATTGGGTGATCACCAAATTTACTAAGGGACAAAAGATTACAAACTGATATTGGTCATAAGTGCAGGTCTAGACCTATACCTGTGTTATAAACCTTAAAAAACTTTAAAGCCGTCAAATTGAGTGGTTTTCGCATTGAAACGAAGAAAAATTGTATCGAAAAATCAAGTCAAGAGCCTGATGAATGGCTTGATTTTTTTTAAAGTTGTAAGTTCTCTATTTGTTACTAAAGAAAAACTTCCAGTTCTAGAAATTCATTCAAAACAATCAAAGGAAAGTTTAATGGTAGATTGTTATAACTATATTCAAAAACTTAACATAATTACAAATCTCAAAGGACTTCGGATTTCTGCCAGACAGAAAACTTGTAAAATAGCGCAAACTAACAACGTCTCCTTTGAAAAGCACTTCCCAAAACAGCTCCCTAGATCTATTAATCTTCCTCTGGCGTTTGTGTATATCGCCACCAATGAATACCTTAGGTGTAGCAGTAATTAAAGGGCTCAAGGCTGTAAGTTCTCAGCTATCATTTAAGGAGACTTCAGGTACTGCTTTTTTAGCAGTGCTGTAAAAGAATCATCAGATCTGATCCAAAAAATGAATACCATGGGCAACAACCACTTCTTCAATAAATTAAAAATTGTCTTTTCCATACTCGTACTCCTTCAGCTGTCTTGTCAGTCGCCACCAGAAAAAAAACAGGCCGTTACTACAAATGATTTCCGATTCATGGAGCTGGGCATAGCTGAATTACAGGAGGGTTATAAGGACGGCAGCTACACCATTAAGGAGCTAGTGGAGGCCTATTTAAAAAGAATCGCCGAGATAGATAAAAATGGCCCCATGCTTAAATCCATAATTCAGGTAAATCCTGACGCTATTCAAATTGCAGAACAGTTAGATCTTGAGATGGCAGCCGGAAAGCTCAGGGGCCCGCTGCACGGTATCCCCATCTTACTAAAAGACAATATTGATACCCATGACAACATGGCGACCACTGCAGGCTCCAGAGCCCTGCTAAACTCTTACCCCTTGCAGGATAGCTATGTAGCCAAACAGTTGAAGGAAGGAGGAGCCATTATTCTGGGAAAAGCCAATTTGAGCGAGTGGGCCAATTTCCGAGGCCAACTATCTTCCAGCGGTTGGAGTGGGGTAGGTGGACAGACCAAAAATCCCTACGTTTTGGATCGTAATCCCTGCGGCTCCAGCTCCGGTTCTGCCGTGGCCGTATCTGCCAATCTAAGCATGTTGGCGATAGGTACCGAAACCAATGGCTCCATTGTCTGCCCATCCACTAGCAATGGCATAGTGGGTATTAAGCCAACAGTGGGCCTTGTTAGTCGCTCTGGAGTAATTCCCATCTCCTATACCCAAGATACCCCTGGCCCCATGGCACGGACGGTATCGGATGCTGCTATTTGTCTCGGAGTACTCACCGGGAAGGATCCGGCCGATGAAAAAACGTTGGCAAGTGAGGGGAAATTCTATAAGGACTATACCCAATTCCTAAAGGAGGACGGATTAAAGGGGAAGCGAATCGGTCTCTACCAAGCACCTATGGGCAAAAATTATAAAGTAGATACCTTGATGCAAAAAGCGGTGGCCTTTATGCAGCGTCAAGGGGCAGAAATCATTGACATCAATGAGATTTCAACTGCAGACGTTGCTGGGTATTCCTTCCAAGTGATGTTGTATGAATACAAAGACGGATTAAATACATATTTCCAATCATTGGGATCTGCTGCCCCCATAAAAAGCGTAGAGGAACTTATCGCATTTAACAAAAGGGATTCCATCGAATTAAAATATTATAATCAGACATACTTGGAGATGGCCCAGGAGAAAGGGGACCTGACTGATGAGGCTTACCAAGAAGCTGTGGCCAAGATGCTGAAAGGCAGTAGGGAAGAGGGCATAGACAGGATTATGGATTTACACAATCTGGATGCCATAATAGCGCCTACTGGAAGCCCCGCCTGGAAAACGGATCTGATCAATGGCGATAGTTTTCAGTTGGGCAGTTCTTCCCCAGCGGCAAGGGCCGGATATCCCAATATAACCGTACCTATGGGCTTGATTGATGAGTTGCCCGTTGGCATATCTTTTTTTGGTAGCGCTTGGAGTGAGCCGATCTTATTGGAAATTGCCTATGCCTACGAACAGGGAACCAAACATCGTAAGGCTCCCAAGTTTCTTGCTCACTAAGTGAGATTTGAATGCTCCCATTCACCTTAATCAATCCAATTCCTGGCACAAAAAACCATGCTGGTTCAACAGACCCGCTACTGCCCCTGCACTTACCCTATGGGTTTCGACCCGGAGGATATTGTCGCAATCCTCCAGATCAAAATTCCAATGGCCACTTTTGGTAATCAATCTGTTCAAAGCGGGTTTTAAAACTTTAATTTCCCGCTTATGGTTAATAGACGTCTTAAAGACCAAAACTGTATTCATCATAATACTACAATAAAATTCGATTAGCGTTCGTAAAAGGCAGGTGGTTCTATCCCCAATGCACGCAGATATACATAGGCCTGACCACGGTGGTGAATTTCATTGTCCACAAAATAGAATATGGACGACCATACCGTACCCTCGTATTGTCCAAAGATGGTGATTGGTTTTTCAAATTGTTCCAATTTAATCTGCGCCCAATACGTATTGATTTCCTCGGTAGCCTCATCCCACATCTGAAGCACTTTGGACTTTTGGTTGCCATGTTCCCTATGTTCATCAAGCGGTGCCGTTTTCCCCGTGGCAATTTCTTTAAGCCCAGGCCCAGCTATGGCCAAAAGCTCCAGAACCATTTCAGAAAATGGCCGCATACCCCCAATGGTGTGTTCAAAAAAGGCTTCCTCTGGAAAGGCTTCGATAACCCTACGTGTCAATGCCCTGTGTCCTTGCCAATGCTTCAATAAGGCCTCTGCGGAAATTACCTGCGATGTCTTGTTCAATGTTGTTTCCATAATGCTGATTTTTAAGTGACTATTAATTCTAAACCAAAATTAAACCTGACCAGTGACAGCCTTATGTCAGTAGTACATCAAAAAATATAAATTCCGGACATTTAACTATTCATCAACGGTATAAGTCTATCGCAGAATAATATTTCAGTTACTATTGACAATGAGTTGTCACCCACAAAGCTTTATTTTGTATTTAGTTTATTAATATTGGTTTAAAGAGATCAATTTTTTTAACAGTTGGATGGACATGAAAAGATCAAGACCCATTTCCGGATTGTTGATTAATTTGAAGTCCTATCTTTGGGAAATATGTTATGCTATTATGAGTGTTGATACAGTTAATCGTTTTGATCGTATAGTGTCGATCTTGGTGCAATTACAATCCAAGCGTATTGTCAAGGCTCAGGAGTTGGCGGACCGCTTTGAGGTGAGCCTGCGTACCATTTATAGGGATATTAGAACCTTGGAAGCCTCAGGCGTGCCCATCATCAGTGAAGCCGGAGTGGGCTATTCTATTATGGAAGGTTATCGCCTGCCTCCGGTGATGTTTACCCGGGAGGAAGCCAGTAGCTTTGTAGCTGCGGAAAAATTGATGCAAAAGTTTGTGGACAAGTCCCTTGGCAGCTACCATCAAGCGGCTATGTATAAATTGAAGTCGGTTTTAAGGGGTAGTGAAAAAGATTGGATTTCTGCACTTGAATCCCAAATAACGGTGGACTCATCAGAACGGTTGTTCAATGAGGACCTTCCAAATGCCCTAGAAATTCTTTTTGAAAGCATCGCCGAAAAAAAACAGGTGTTCCTAAAATATCACTCCCTGCAGAGCGAGCATCCTTCTGATAGGCATATTGAGGCTGTAGGCCTATTCCATGAAAATAATTTTTGGTATTTGCTGGGGTATTGTCACTATAGAAAGGATTATAGGCAATTTAGGACAGACAGGATGTTGGGCATAAAAAGAACTTCCCTTTTCTTTACTAGGGAACATGGAAGTTTGGACGAGCACCTAAGCAAAAACGTGAATGTTAAAAAAACACAGGTTAGAATATTGGTAGATAAAAACATTGCCAGATATATTAATACTAGCAGGAAGCATTACGGCTTTATATCTGAAAAGGTGAACGGCAACAAGATTGAAATGACCTTTCTGACCTCTGATGTGGAGCAGGGGTTTCCCCGATGGTATCTCATGTTCGGGGATTATTCCGAGATAATAGAGCCGGAAACTTTAAAGCATAGGGTCAAAGCCATCTTGGAAAAAGCGGTGGCCAGACTTTGAATTGTTTTCATAGTGAATGGATACCCTTGGGTAATTGTCGAACATATGGAATCCAGAAACCTTTTATGATCTCCTTGTTACAGGAAATTGGCATGTCTTTTATGAATGGTCCATTACTCTTTTTCAAGGTTATCACATTGAGTGATCACCATACGTACTAAGAGGTCAAAGGATACCAAACTGATATTGGTCATATGAAGCAACCCAATAACCTGTGACTACCACATTGGGTTATCCAAAAAATCTGTTTTAAAGATGGCTAATAACTATCAGATAACGTATTCTGTACTGGAGGTAATTTCCTTGAGTACAAAATAACTTTCCAAAACCCCTATATTCTCGATCTTGGATAATTTTAAGCGCACTAATTCATGGTATTCATCAAGACTACTAAGGTTAATTTTCAAGAAGAAATCAACTTTTCCGGCCATATGATAACATTCCTGTACTTCCTTTAAAGCCTTTATCTGCTTTTCAAACTTATCTATAAAACCTTCATGGTGATAGCGTAGAGACACCATACAAATTGCCGTTATAGGAATATTAACCAGTTTTTTATCCAGCAAGGCAACATACTTTCTAATATATCCTCCCTTTTCCAACCTCTTAATTCGCTCGTAGACCGGAGATATTGTCAGGTTAAGCATTTCAGCTACTTCTTTGGTTGTCTTTTTTGCATCCTGCTGCAAAATCCTTAAAATTTTAAGGTCTATTTCGTCAAGTTTTTCCATGTGAAGATAAAATTTCTTTTTCCGGTATAATTTTCACTACAATAAAGTAAATATTACTATATTATTTATAACATAAAAACAAATTTACTTTATTTTTTATTATTTAAAGATTTTTTATACCGAAACGAGCTATAATTTATAATTTTAATCTTTAAATTAAATAAATCGGTAATGAATCAAGAAGTCGTTTTAATAACAGGTGCTGGCGGTCAATTGGGAACTGTTTTAACGAAAGAACTACAGCAAATATATGGTATTGAAAATGTAGTGGCAACAGATATTAGGCCCCATGACAACTTTTATGGCACTTTTGAGGTATTGGACGCAACAGACCTCAAGGCTTTAGAAGACCTGGTTAAAAAATACAACATTACCCAAATTTATCATTTGGCAGCCATTTTATCTGCAAAAGGTGAGCAGGCTCCTATGCCAACTTGGGATATCAATATGAAAACATTTTTCAATGTGCTGGAAGTAGCTCGTCTTAATCATGTGGATAAAGTGTTTTACCCTAGTTCAATAGCAGTATTTGGAAATAATATTGAACGGGTAAAAACGCCTCAATCATCCTATTTGATACCGGAAACGGTCTACGGCATAAGTAAAGCAGCTGGAGAACAGTGGGCCAACTATTACTTTAAAAAATACAGGCTGGATGTGCGTTCCCTGCGCTATCCGGGCATAGTAGGCTACCAATCTTTAGGGGGAGGTGGCACCACGGACTATGCAGTAGATATTTTTCACAGTGCCATCAAGCAAGAAACATTCGAGTGTTTTTTGGAGCCTACCACCACATTACCAATGATGTATATGGACGATGCCATACAAGCCACCATAGCATTAATGCAGGCCCCAAAGGAAAACCTTAAGACCAGGACCTCCTATAATATAGCAGGTATCAGTTTTAGCCCTGAAGAATTGGCGGGAGCAATCCAAAAAACCTACCCCAATTTTAAAATAACTTATAAGCCTGATTTTAGGCAATCCATAGCCAATTCATGGCCAATGAGCATTGATGATTCAGAGGCGCAACGCGATTGGAATTGGCAACCAAAGTACAATTTGGAATTATTAACCGAAAGCATGCTTACTAATTTAAAACTTAAATATTCAGATAACACCATAACCCTATAAAAAATATGTACGGTACTCTAAAAAACGATTTAATAAAGGAATTGGAAGCCATAAAAGCCAATGGCCTATACAAAAACGAGCGCATAATTACTACCAAGCAAGGTGCCTCAATAAGTACTACTGTACAAAATGAAGTACTTAACTTTTGTGCCAACAATTATTTGGGTCTGGCCTCTGATCCCGCAGTTATAGAAGCCGGAATCGAAGCAATTAAAACACACGGTTTTGGTCTTTCTTCGGTAAGGTTTATATGTGGTACCCAGGATATCCACAAAGAATTGGAAAAAAAGACCGCACAATTTTTGGGAATGGAAGACTGCATTTTGTATGCTGCGGCATTTGACGCCAACGGAGGTTTGTTTGAACCCCTACTTACTTCAGAAGATGCTGTCATTTCCGATGAACTTAACCACGCATCCATCATAGACGGTATTAGACTCTGCAAAGCCAAAAGATTTAGATACAAACACAACAATATGTCCGACCTGGAAGAACAATTAAAGTCGGCCAAAGGCAGCAGGCGAAAATTGATTGTTACGGACGGCTCTTTTTCTATGGATGGTACCATAGCCCAATTGGATAAAATATGTGACCTGGCAGATAAATATAACGCTTTGGTCATGATAGACGAATGTCATTCTACCGGGTTTATTGGCCCTACAGGTAGAGGATGCCATGAATATCACAAGGTAATGGACCGGGTAGATATCATTACCGGTACCTATGGAAAAGCATTGGGCGGAGCCTCTGGAGGCTTTACGGCTGCCAGAAAGGAAATAGTGGATATATTAAGACAAAATTCCCGTCCATATCTGTTTTCCAACACCTTGGCACCAGCAATAGTTGGAGCTACCTTAAAGGTCCTGGATATACTTTCGGGTTCTACCCACCTACGGGATAAACTGGAAGAGAACACCAAATATTTCCGTTCCAAAATGTCGGAAGCCGGATTCGACATCGTTTCCGGAACCCACCCCATTGTTCCCATAATGTTATATGACGCTACAGTAGCCCAGGAATTTGCCAAGGCATTATTGGACGAGGGTATATACGTCATAGGATTCTTTTTCCCTGTGGTGCCAAAAGGAAAGGCTAGAATAAGGGTTCAATTATCGGCTGCACATGAAAGGGAGCATTTGGAAAAAGCCATACAGGCCTTTATAAAAGTAGGCAAAAAACTAAATGTGATATCATAGAACATAGGTATGGTATAGGTTACAACATCCCTATGTCCATTGAAGCTGCCTGCCACAGCAAGACAATGCGAAAACAATATGATTAATACAACTAAGGGGACCATAATAGTGGTCCCCTTATACTTTGTACTATCAGCCACACTTAAACAATAGTCTAAAAGTTGTTTATAAAATTTGATCCTAAGATAATCCCTTACCGTTCCATTATTAAACGGGTTGGATTCGCCTAGGATTAGAACATAAGGTAATGCCCTAAAAAAATAGAATAAAATCTAAATTGCGTAAGTCGCCAATATCTTCCTTTGCCCCAACAACAATGCCTTTTCCAAAACTTCGGTATTAAAAATCCTTATTCGTTCCACTGGCAGTACAGCTTCCAAGGCCAATTGGTACAAACTATTGGTAATACCAGTGGCAGCCAAATAAACCTTTTCATCCCTTTCTTTGAGGTATGCCAATTCACCTCCAATCAAAAGTCCGGATAAAAAATAATAATTTTGTGATGCTGGAATATTATGGAGAAGTGTATTGGCCCTAATCGAAAAAAAGGACGCCATTTGTTTATTATCAATTCCTTTCTGCAGGCCATCCAAAAATACGTTTTTATGGGAAGCATCCCATTTAGCGGCTTCCAAGGAAGCTGCCAGCACACTATGCTGACCAATAACCTCAAAAAGTTCGCCCGTCATAAAAGTGATGAAACTATGAAAACTTTCATCTTCAAAAAATAGATGCTTGCTATGGGTTCCCGGCAATATCAGCAAGCCTTTTCCCCTTTGCGGAAGATGACCAGACATACCTATCGCCAGTGTTTCTTCACCACGCATCACATCTGAATTTGTTTTTGCCCCTGATACCAATATAACATCTAGACTATTATCCAATTTAAGATGTTTACTTATGAGATCATTTCCCTTAAAGGCAAGGGGCAGCGGGCTATAGGGCAATTCCCGCATTCCTATGGAAGAGGACAACATTCCCGAAGCTATAACAACCAGATTCTTTTCCTCTCCTAATTCCAAATTGCCTAGCTGCTGTACTAGATAATCGGTAAAAAATTGCTCTTGAGACCTATCGTCTTGAGCTTTGAATGCCAGGTATCGCTTTTTAATGCCCATATCGGTGCTATGCTCGGATAGAACCGCCAAAGAATCTGTCTGCACCAATCGTAATCTAAAATTGGATGTACCCCAATCACAACTAATAAATTTTTTGGGAAGCCCCATAAATGATATTATGTTTAAAAAATATGTGGATTAATCAATTGTCCCATCACATTGATGACCGATTGTTTGTGCAAAAAGATACAATTATAGAGCAAGACCAAAAATTTCTTTTTTAAAAATATCATCTTACCCCCGTAATATAAAATGGGCAATTTTAAACTAAATAAATGTCAAGCTCTAAATTCCTGGCATACATAAATAGCATAAAAAACGGGATGTACAGTTTTACCTATTGCAACAAGGGGCCTTAGCCTAAATGCTCCCTAAAAAATTCAATGGTTCGCTTCCAAGCCAGTTCCGCTGCATCCCGATCGTACCTAGGGGTAGTATCATTATGAAATCCGTGATTGGCCTTGGGGTATACATAGGCTTTATATTCTTTATCATACTCTTTTAAAGCTGACTCATATGCGGGCCAACCTTGGTTTACACGCTTGTCCAATTCCCCAAAATGCAGCAATAGGGGAGCCTTTATCATTTCAATGTCCTCAGTAGGCTGACCGCCATAAAAAGGGACGGCCGCACCTAAATTGGGCAGTTTAACTGCCATCATATTGGAAATCCACCCCCCAAAACAAAACCCTACCACCCCAACCTTACCACTACATTCCGGATGTGATTTAAGGTATTCAAAGGCAGCCATAAAATCTTCCAACATGGCATCACGATTCCGCTTGCGCTGTAGCTCCCTACCATCATCATCATTCCCGGGATAGCCGCCCAAAGGAGTAAGGGCATCCGGTGCCAGGGAAATAAATCCGGCCAAAGCCGCCCGTCTCCCTACATCCTCTATATGCGGATTTAAGCCACGGTTCTCATGCACTACCACTATACCCGGAAGCTTGCCCTTAGTCTCCGAAGGTCTGGATAGCAATCCTTTTATGGTACCTCCGCCCTTAGGGGAACTATAGGTGATATATTCCGATTTCAATTTGGGATCGTCTGACCGAACCTGTATTTTCTTTACGTAGTCAGGCGAAATAAACCCAAGTAAGGCCGGTACCGTTATACCTCCCACTGCATAGGTAGACAGCTTATCCATAAACAGCCTTCTACTTAGCCTGTTATGGGCGTAATCGTCATAAAGGTCAAACACCTCTTGTTTAACATCTTCTTTCTTTAGTTTTTTCATAATAACCCAATTTTATATTAATAACAGCTTCATAAAATTTTCCTTGTAGGCGCGACCCAAGGGCAGGGCAATTTTTTTGTGTAAATACACCTGATTACCTATTATTTTATCAATTTTGGTAATATTGATAATAAAGGATTTGTGTATTCTAACAAACTTATTCTGCTCCATATGGTCTTCCCAATGACGGAGGGGTTCTTGGGATAAATACTTTTTTTCTGAAGTAACTATTTCGGTATAATCCGAATCGGATTGTATATAATAAATATCGGAAGTATCTATTTTGATCAATTCATAACCAGATTTTACAAAGATGACCTCTTGCTGGTAAGATTTCCCGCCACCGTTATCCGTTAAGTTATTGCTTGGTCTAGCCTGCGGTACCCTGGACACGGCCTGTACAAAACGTTCAAAAGAAAAAGGTTTTAACAGATAGTCCACCACATCGTATTCATAGCTCTCTAGGGCATATTCAGAAAAAGCTGTGGTTAAGATAACATGCGGTTTTTGTGTTAAGGCCCTTATAAAATCGATACCCGAAATCTTAGGTAAATGAATATCCAAAAAAATTAAGTCTATAGTTTCGGTCTTTAGATAGTCCATGGCCTGAATTGCATCGGTAAAAATGGCCTTGAGCTCCATATTGCCAAGGTCTATAATAAACTTTTTAAGCACCCGCTGTGCAGGGGGCTGATCTTCTATAATGATGCAGCGTATCATTCCCGCTCTGTTTTTAATTGTAAGACTAAAAATACAACATAAAAGCCATTACTTTGCGTTATCTGCAAGTCATGTGCATCCGGATACAAAATTTGCAAACGCTTCCTTACGTTCTGCAATCCTAGACCCTTGGTAAGTTTTTCTGTATTTCCCAAGGCACTGAACGAATTCTTGCATTTAAATTCCAATCGCCCCTTACTGGAAACCTTGATTCCAATGTCAATAAAAATATCTTTGGACTGACTGGCCGTACTGTGTTTAAAAGCATTCTCTATAAAAACGGATAAAATTAACGGAGCTATCCTATAACCCGACGGAATATCTCCAGTAACAAAGTTAACCTTTCCCCTTTCCTCGATCTGCAACTCATTAAGTTGTGTAAAGTTTCTTAAATGTTCCAATTCCTTGGATAGGGCTACAAAATCCTCCTTACAATCGTACAACATATACCGTAATACCGAGGAGAGCTCTAAAATTATAGTTGGGGTCTTGGGCGATTCCGCTATGGCATAGGAATACAGATTATTTAAGTTATTGAATAGGAAATGGGGGTTGATCTGGGATTTTAGAAATTGCAGCTCACTTTCTTTTACCGAATTTCTTAGTTGGTCCACCTCCCGCTGTTTTACCGAGGCATCCCAAGCAAATTTAAAACCGACTAAAATTATAATTACGGGCATAACATCCAGTAATCCATATATAACTCCCTGAAAGTGCATTCCCCGGGTATCAGGGTAATAAATTTTCTCCAGTACCAATTCTTCAATAGCAATAATACATGCCACAATGAATAGCAAGGACATAAAAAATTGCAGATACTTCTTTTTATAAAAAAACCGGGGCAGTAATATGTAATTAATGATCAGGGCCCCAAACGCATAATTAACAAAGGCGGCAAGTTTAAACGCCTCTACTTGGGGCTTATAACGATCAAAGGAAAAGAACAAAAACAAAACAATGTGCAGTAATATCTGAAATGAAACTTCGGTAGCACTACTATTAATAAGTCGATGTTTCTTGCCCATATTCCAAATTTAACCTTTTATGGCCAGTGGGCTAAGGAAAAACCGTCATCGACAAAATTGATAGGGTGAACGCCTTTTTAGTTTTAGCTGTCGTTTACGGGACAACCTCTGTCGTTTACAGAAAATACTAACTTTGGCTGATAAAAAAATCTAAATTTTGAAGTACACAAACTAAATTGAACCATTATGACCCGATACCTGTTTTCTTTTCTTTTTATGGCATTATTGTTTTGTAAGATCGATGTGCTCATCGCCCAGAACGAAACGGTAAAAATCATTGGGGAGGTATATGAAGAATCAGGGGATAGACCCATTGAATTTGCTACGGTGCTTATTGCAGATAACGAAACCAAAAAACCTATAAAGGGGACCACTACCTTGGAAGATGGAAGCTTTGTTTTGGAAACCCAGGCGAGTAATTTTTATATTGAAGTTAGTTTTATTGGTTATAAGAGCAAATCTTTTGGGCAGCCCGTAACCCGTGGTCAAACCATTGATTTGGGCACTGTACGTTTGTCCGAAGACACCCAGCAGCTAGAAGAGGTAGTTGTACAGGGCGAGATTTCCAGAACGGAATTTAAACTGGATAAAAGGGTCTTTAATGTAGGCAAGGATTTGAGTACAACGGGTGCCAGTGCCTTGGAAGTATTGAACAATGTACCCTCGGTAAATGTTGATATAGAAGGACAGATTAGTCTTAGAGGCAGCCAAGGGGTTCAAATTTTGATTAATGGAAAGCCTTCTGTCATCGCCAGCGAACAAGGTAATACTTTGGGCACCATTACCGCCGATATGATAGAAAAAGTAGAGGTGATCACCAATCCCTCGGCAAAATACGATGCTGAAGGTACTTCCGGAATCATCAATATCGTTATTAAAAAAGAGGAAAAGAAGGGTTTAAATGGCTCCATATCTGTAAACTCAGGTGCCCCCAACAATCACAGTGTTGGAGTGAGCCTAAACCGCAGAACCGAAAAATTTAACCTCTTTAGTCAGCTTGGCGCCGGATACAGAGAGTTGCCCAACGACTTGGAAAATAGAAATGTAGACCTAGTAAACAATACGGCCATATTGAGTTATGGCGAGGAGTTCAGAAATGAGACCTTCTACAACTTTATACTGGGAACAGATTATTACATCAATGAAAACAATGTATTAACGCTCTCCGGTAACTTTGCCCTAGAAATTGAAGACCAGCCCTCCAATACCAGTTTTACTTCCCTAGATGCCAATGAGGATATTGTTTCGGAATGGGAACGTACCGAAGTTACGGATGCTACCAACCCAAAATTCCAATATGAGCTACAGTATAAAAAAGATTTTGATGACCATGAAGACCACACCCTTCTCTTTAGTGGCCTCGGTAATTTTTTTGGAAAGGACCAGTCCTCAGAGTTTGAAAACAATACCATATCTGGAGAGGATAACGATGCCAACCAACAGACCAGAACGGATTTTAAGGAATCTGTGTTTAC
Source organism: uncultured Arenibacter sp. (assembly GCA_963972175.1). GTDB lineage: Bacteria > Bacteroidota > Bacteroidia > Flavobacteriales > Flavobacteriaceae > Arenibacter. The sequence goes on along the minus strand of CAXAVP010000007.1, from coordinate 8,485 downwards.
TTTTAAATTGGACTATACCAAACCATTTTCTGATAAATGGACCATGGAGACCGGGGCACAATATGTCCTAAACGATGTTAGCAATGATTACGAGGTAAACAATTTGGTAAACGGTAGCTATGTTAACGATCCGGGGCTTACCAATGTATTTGAATATGACCAAAAAGTATTGGGCCTTTACGGTACCGGTTCTTATGAGGGTGCAAAATGGGGACTAAAAATGGGAGTGCGTTTAGAACAGACAGATTTAAACACCTTGCTCGCCAATACCAATGAGGCAAACAGCCAAAAATACACCAACCTGTTTCCCAGTGCACATTCCTCTTATAAGATTACGGATAAAATATCCTTACAAGCCGGTTATTCAAAACGTATTTACCGCCCTAGACTATGGGATCTTAATCCGTTTTTTAACATTCGTAACAATTATAGTGTACGACAGGGAAATCCTGAATTGCTTCCGGAATTTACGGATTCCTATGAGTTGACCAGTATTTATATTTTAGGCAAGACCTCCATAAATATGGGTATATACCACCGTTATACCACAGATGTAATAGAACGTGTCTCCACCTTTGAAGACAACGTAAATACGGTAAGACCGGAGAACATTGGGACCAATAGGTCTACAGGAGTTGAATTTAACGCCAAGTACAGCCCTATTAATTGGCTGGTTTTCAATGCCGATTTTAATTATAGCGCCTTTGCAAGGGAAGGAATTTTTGAGGCCACCAATTTTGATTTTAGTGGAGATCAGTATTCCTCCAAGCTTATGGCCAAGTTAAAATTACCTGCCGATATAGACCTGGAAGCCACCGGAAATTACCAATCTAGCTACGAGACCGTGCAAAGTGAGGTAGAGGACCAACTCTTTATGGATCTTGGAGTGCGTAAAAAACTCCTAAAGGGCAAGGCCGTACTAAGTCTTAGCGTTAGGGATGCCTTTGCCTCCAGGGTGAGTGAGAGTGCTATTGCCCAAACCGACTATTACATTTATAATAGACGTCAAAGAGGCCGTTTTGTAGCGTTTGGTTTTAGTTATGGCTTTGGTAAGGGCGAGGCCATGGAGTTTTCTGGAGCAAAAAGACGATAATAGCAGGAAACAATCAACAATTTTAAATTACAGGTTCTACCTTCCTGTCACATCGCTCTTATAAAAGATTGTGAAGGCTATTAGTGTTGTCCTTTAATGACCCTGTTTGTAGCCGGTTTTTGTTCTCCAAATCCAAACATAATACTGCTTGGCAAAACTTTTCGCGAATTCCAGGATTTGCTATCTTAGGGCTATAAAAGTATATGGGCACTGTTGTTAATGAATACTGGAGGTAAATGTTTAGGATAACAAAACATAATTCTGCTAAAACTTTATGAGAATTCCCAAGGTTTAAATTAAACCATGTAATAAGGTTAATTAATAGTATTTGCCCTTCCCCTAAGGACCGGAAATACCTTGAATTAAAAGTAATCGCCAAACATTAAATCAAAGAAAATGGAATCAGAAAATAAAACAGCAATTGTTGTAGAAACAACTGTTGCGGCAGCTATTGATAAGGTTTGGGACTGCTGGACCAATACGGAACATATAATTCATTGGAATTTTGCCTCGCCTGAATGGTGCTGTCCAAAAGCTGAAAATGATGTTGTTCCCAATGGTGAATTTTCATGGAGAATGGAGGCCAAGGACGGCAGTATAGGCTTTGATTTCACCGGAACCTACAAGAAAGTCGTAAAAAACCAATACATTACTTATATGATATCCGATGGCAGAGGTGTTAGAGTCGACTTTTTAAAAAATGGGGATCAGGTCACCGTTGGCGAGACCTTTGAAGCGGAAGGCAGCCATTCCGATGAACAGCAAAGAGCTGGGTGGCAAGCTATTTTGGACAACTTCAAAAACTACCTGGAATCCCAAATATAATTGGCAAGGTGTATACAATTGCCCTAATAAAATAACTAACCCAAATAACTATGATGAAAGATGGGGTAATGGTCATTAACACCAGTAGGGGAGCCCTAATCAATACCGTTGATATTATCCAGGGACTGTCCGATAAAAAAATTGGATATTTGGGAATGGACGTTTATGAACAGGAGGAAAATCTTTTTTTTGAGGATTTATCGGAAAGCATTATCCAGGACGACCAAATTTTACGGTTAAACAGCTTCCCTAATGTATTGATTACCTCCCATCAGGCCTATTTTACAAAGGAGGCCATGGACCAAATAACCACCACTACCTTGGATAATATTAAGGCATTTGACGAAGGTCTGGAATTAAGGAATGAGGTAGTAGCCCAATAAAAGAACTGAATATTTATAAGTAATTGATATTTACTATCTTAGTTTAACAAATGTATATGAGGGGCTTCTAAATATATTTCGGGGAACCAATACAAAAACCGGAAGTTGTAAACACAAATTACAGGGCTATGATCAAACATTTCCTACTTGATGTCATTATGATATTACTGTGGCTAAATCCCTGTCAACTAAGCTCACAAACTATAGCGCCAGTCCCATTGCACACTGCCATTTCTGAAAACAACAATGATAGTCATAAGGTTCTAATAATCTCATACATAGGTAATATGGGAGTTTTGTTGGAGGCTAACCAACACACGGTTTTGATAGACGGATTGCATCAGTATTACAAGCCTATCTATGAATACCCAACCCATGAAACCGTTAAGCAACTAATAAAAGGGGAATATCCTAGCTTTTCAGAAATTGAAGTGATCCTTGTTTCCCATAAACACAAAAATCACTTTAGTCCTGGGCACGCATATGACTTTCTAAGGTATAATTCTGAGGCAATTTTGGTTGGTTCCTCACAGCTACTGGAAGAAATGGAAAGAGTCTCAAAAGGAAAGGAGAAAGAATTACTGGATAGGGTAGAAGTAGTGCCCTATAGCTATAATATCAATCAAGTAACCCATAAGGGCATAGAGGTGGAATCGTTCCGCTGTGACCATACCAACCCTGCTAGACACAAAAATATTGAAAATATTGCCCATATGATATCAATGGGGCAATACAATATACTTCACCTAGGGGATACGGATAGGGAAACATTGAATAACCTATTGCCTAGAATTAACCTTGTCCAACGGGATTTGGATATATTAGTACTTCCCTTTTGGATGTTATTGGTCACATCTTCCGTAGTGGATCCAATAAAGAAATTGAACCCTAAAAAAATAATTGCCACTCACATGGCCCCCATCAATTGGTCCAAAACGGTTGCAAACCTTGAAAAAGATTTTTCCAATGTGATTTGTTTTACCAAAGTGAACGAAAAAATATATTTAAGAAAATAAAAACCATCTAAAGTAGCATGGAGGCGGTTAACCGTTCCTTAAAAATAAGAGATATGAAGCTATCCCTAATTTCAATCCTATTGCTCCTTATGCACTCTTGTAAGCAGGACCATTCGGACTGGATCGATCGATCTAAACATCAAGGTTTATACAATATTGGATATTCAGAATTATTTGAAACCTATGCCACCCAAGAGAATCCCAAAAATATTAAGGGAACGGTAGAAAACTTGGAACAAGCCAAGCTTTATTACGATAAGATATTTTCGGAGGATCTTGCATTTGCCGTGCTTTTTGTTGATAATAAAAATTGGGACGACTATGCTTTTTCTCCACCTCCAGGTATGCCTCAAGCCTATTACGAGGGAAATATTGTATTGGGACTAGGCAAATCGGCTATTGCCAAGAGGGCGGAACAGGGATTAAAAGAGATTCCCAAAGCCAGTTTTGAGGCCTTGAAGGTCCATTTTGGAAATAATATAGATTTGGACCTATTCTATAGGGATGCTCTATCTCTTCACGAGTTGGCACATTTATATCAGTTTTATAGAACTGGTAGAAACTTCCAGAGAAGATGGTTAAATGAACTCTTTGGAAATCTATGCCAAATAGGAGCTTCCAAAAACTTGACCACTCCAGCCGTTTATAATCAAATGGATGCCTACCAAATGTTCCTGATCAAGGCAGATCGTTGGGGAGAGATTAACCATACAACTTTAATGGAATTTGAAGAACATTACTTTGAAATAATGAAGAAAGGTCGAAATTACGGTTGGTACCAAACACAGTTTTACGAAAAAGCCAAAGCCCTATATGCCAAATTTGGCGATGATTTCATTGATAGTTTTAGGGATTTTTTGATTGAAACAAATCCCGAAGAAACTGGAAACCTGGACGAGGGGCAACTACAGCAATTAATACGACAAAAATTTGGTCCTGAAGCCAGTGAAATTTTGAAATGGAAATACCAAACTCAAGTGGCCCAAAAATAGTTATAATCTAAAAATAATAGCGGCTGCTAAATACCCCTATATAGACCCCTTTCTTAATTTAGGCTTCATTGATGGGCACAGCCGTCAGATTATTTGGAAGTTCAAAAATCTCCAAATCAAAATAACCAATGGCGGCCATTAGGTGATCAAAGATATCGGCCGTGATATACTCGTAATTCTCCCAGCGCTTATCCGCGCTAAAAGCGTATATTTCTAAAGGAATCCCTTGAGGGGTGGGGCTTAATTGCCTCACCATCAAGGTCATTTTTTTATTGATTGCCGAGTGGTTGTTTAAATAGGTCTCCGCATATTTTCGAAAGACCCCTATATTAGTTAGGTTCCTACCATTTAGGGGCAATTCCTTATCAATTTCATTTTGTTGGTTATAGGCATCTATCTTTCGCCCTTGTGATTCCAGATAGGGAGCTATAAGCTGTACCTTCTTCAAGGAAGCTATATCCTCATCCGTTAAAAATCGGACACTTTTCTGGGTAATTATAATAGATCGTTTAATGCGTCTCCCCCCTGAGGCCTCCATTCCCCTCCAGTTTTTGAAGGAATCGGATATCAAGGCATAGGTAGGTATGGTGGTAATGGTCTTATCAAAATTTTGAACCTTAACCGTGGCAAGTGTTATTTCAACAATATTACCGTCCGCTCCAAATTTATCAAAGGTTACCCAATCCCCAATACGTACCATGTCATTGATACTAACCTGAATACTGGCCACCAACCCCAGAATGGAATCCTTAAAAATCAACAAAATAACTGCCGAAGCAGCCCCAAGTGCCGTTAAAAAATTCCATACGGTTGTGTTGGTAAGGACGGCAAAAACAGTTAAAAAACCTACAGCCCAAGCTATTATCATGAATACCTGTAGATAACTGTCCATAGGCTTATCCTGAAAACGTGGTATGGTCTTTAGATAATGGTTTACACTTTTAAAGATATTTTTTACAATGATAAGTGCCAGTATTATACCACTGATCTTCATTAATTTTACTGCAATTTCCCTGACATAGGGAAAATCAACAAAAATTACAGGGATAAATTCTACAAAGACCACGAGGGGAATAATGTGGGCAATGTATCTAGGCACCTTATTGGCCACTAAAAAATTGTCAAAATTGGTCTTGGATTTCCTTGCTATTTTAACGGAAAGCCATCTTAATACCTTCCATATAAAAAAATCCAGTAGCCCCACTAAAATTATAACCGCCACGAATAGTAGAAATAGGTTAAGATACGCAGCAAGATTGTCGTCTACACCTATTTCAACAAGATAATTGTGTATTAATTTCCCCCAGTTCTTATTCATTACTAAAATTTTACCTATTTCCATGCAAAAATAGGCCTTGTCCTAGAGTTGCTGAAATATATTTAGGGAAACCTTAACGCTATAAATTACTTTTCTTCAGATAGGGCATAATACTTACATATTATTAAGGAAGGGGTTGCATTTCCATTATTCTTGCTGTACTGTTATCAGCACAAAAAACCGCAGCCCTTTAAGAATGCGGTTCTTAGTATGGGCCCTTTTACATGGCCTACATTTGAGCTAGAGTTTTATGATACTAAAAACAATATTTACCTTCAGTGGTAAGTTTGCTGGCAATGGTATTCCTTAATGCCACTACATTGGGCTGGTTAACATATTTGGTAAATCGCTTCAACCCCATAAGCATCATGCGCTGCTCATCGCCCTCGGCAAATGAAACTATGGCTTCCTTACCGTTTTTTATAACTATATCCACGGCATTGTACAGGTACAATTGGGACATGGCTATCTGCTCTTTCTGCGACTCTTCCCCAAAACGCTTCACGTTTTTCTCTGTTCTCAGGAGAGCGGATTCGGCCAAATATACTTCTATTAAAATATTGGAGGCGGCCAAAAGCAGCATTTGATGTTTGTCCAATTCCGGTCCGTACTTCTTAACTGCGGCACCTGCCACCATGAGAAATACCTTTTTCAGTTTGGCGATCATCTCTTTTTCCTCTGTGAACAACTCGGAATAATCTGGAGTATCAAAGGAGGGAATACCCATAAGCTCATCGGCAACAGCGGTGGCAGGCCCCAATAGATCTACATGACCCTTCATGGCCTTCTTTACCAGCAATCCTACAGATAACATTCTATTTATTTCATTGGTGCCCTCGTAAATACGGGCTATACGGGCGTCTCTCCAGGCGGCCTCCATAGGAGTTTCATCAGAGAACCCCATTCCTCCATAAATTTGTATCCCTTCATCGGAGCAATTCTGTACGTCCTCAGAAACCGCTACTTTTAAAATAGAGCACTCAATGGCATATTCCTCCACTCCTTTTAATTCAGCTTCCTGATGGCTGTTACCAGCCGCCATCCTTAGGGCAATACGATCCTCAATATTTTTTGCTGCCCGGTAAGAGGCAGACTCTCCGGCATACAAACTAGTAGCCATTTCTGCCAATTTGTATTTAATGGCACCAAAATTGGCAATGGCAGTTTTAAATTGCTTGCGTTCATTGGCATAATTGATAGAATTGGTGGTTATTCGCCTTTGTGAATCCAAACATGCAGCGGCCAATTTGATCCGTCCTATATTTAAGGCGTTCATGGCGATCTTAAATCCATTGCCCCGCTCAGACAACATATTCTCCACAGGGACCACCGTGTCATTAAAGAATACCTGTCTTGTGGAAGAGGCGCGGATTCCCAATTTGTGTTCTTCTTCCCCAAGGGTGATTCCATTGTCCGGGTCGTTTTCTACAATAAAGCCGGTTATATTCTTATCATTTTCTATACGGGCAAAAACTATAAATAATTTGCAGAAACCCGCGTTGGAAATCCACATTTTTTGTCCGTTGATCTTGTAGTGCTTGCCATCTTCAGATAGGGTAGCGGTGGTCTTACCGGAGTTGGCATCACTACCGGCACCCGGTTCGGTCAAACAATAGGCTCCAAACCATTCACCACTGGCCAATTTGGGAACGTATTTCTGTTTTTGCTCTTCTGTACCATACAGGGTGATAGGCATAGTCCCAATACCCGTATGGGCCCCAAAGGCGGTACTAAAAGATCCACTTCCACTGGATATATATTCACAAACGATCATGGTAGAAACAAAGCCCATTTCCAATCCGCCATACGCTTCGGGCACGGCTACGCCCAGAAAACCCATTTCCCCTGCCTTGGTCATCACCTCTTGGGTCAGAGCATAATCCTTAGCCTCAAAACGATCCCTGTTTGCCACAATTTCACGATCGTTAAACTCGATTACCGAATCGCGCATCATCCTTTGTTCCTCAGAAAAATCCTCTGGAGTAAAGACATCATCACAATTGGTCTCTTTAACAAGGAATTGTCCTCCCCGTAATATATCTTTTGTTGTTTCTGTTTTCATTCTTCCTGTTATTAAGTTAGCAATAGTAGGTACATTATGGTCTGTCTGCACTGTACATGCAATGAAGGGTACCCTAGTTTAAAAATTCGAATATTCCGGCCGCGCCTTGCCCTGTCCCCACACACATGGTAACCATACCGTATTTACTTTTCATATTTTTCTTTCTCATCTCATCAAATAATTGGACCGATAGTTTAGCACCGGTACAACCAAGGGGATGCCCAAGGGCAATTGCACCTCCATTGACGTTAACGATATCTTTATTTAAATCTAGCTCCCGAATTACTGCCAAGGACTGGGAAGCAAAGGCTTCATTCAATTCAATCAATTCCACTTCCTCCTGTTTTAGTCCGGCCTGCTTTAAAGCTTTTGGTATAGCTTTTACCGGGCCAATTCCCATAATTCGAGGTTCTACTCCAGCTACCGCATAGTTTACCAGACGGGCAATGGGTTCCAAATTTAGTTCCTTGACCATTTCCTCGCTCATCACCAAAACAAAGGCGGCACCATCGCTCATTTGGGAAGAATTACCTGCCGTAACACTTCCTCCAGCGGCAAAAACAGGACGCAGACCTGCCAACGCTTCCAAACTGGTCCCTTTTCTAGGCCCTTCATCTTTGCTCACCGTATATTTTCTAGTGGCTTTTTTGTTGTTTTCATCCACGTAGGTCTGTTCAACTTCTATAGGTACTATCTGACTTTGAAACCTGTCTTCGGCCTGGGCCTTTAAAGCTTTCATATGGGAGTTATAGGCAAATTCATCCTGATCCTCCCTAGAGACGTTAAACTGTTTGGC
>CAXAVP010000006.1:0-37602 GCA_963972175.1 uncultured Arenibacter sp. | reverse complement strand
ACGGGGGTCATGACCCCCGTTATATTTTTGTTTACACACTTTATGAGATAGTCCTACATAATACTTAATTATAGCTAACGAATATGAACGAACATTCCAGTAAAACGTCTTTTACATAATGGCTGACGATATAAAACACCTACGGCGTTATCATATCTGCAATTATGTAAAATGCACACATACGCCGTTTTACGCTATAGACATATTTGTTCTATAATTTATGTTATGTAAAATAGACTTTTGATAGTGCTTCTTCTCCCTGCAGATTTTTAGTGCTATATTTTCTTTAACAACCGTTGTTTATACCAGATATTCAACAACAGTCCGCCTATGATCATGGCCATGCCCACAAAGCTCCATATAGAATAAGCTTCACCAAAGAATCCAACCCCTACCATTACTGCCATTAGTACCTCTACATATTTTAATGGTGCAATGACATTGGTTTCGCCCCATTGCAGGGCCTTGGTCATAAACAACTGACCAAAATACCCAAATATCCCAAGACTTAACAACAGCAGCCAGTCGGTCCCCACCGGGGTTTTCCAATAAAAAATAGACATGCCGCCTCCAAACAAAAGCGCAATAATCATAAAGTAGTTTACGATCACCACCGGGTGTTCCCGGCTGCCGATCTTGCGGATGGTAATATATACCAGACCACTGAATACGGCCGACATCAAGATCAGGGCCAAGCCTATGGGCGGGATGCTGCTATCTACCCCTTTTAGGACCACTACTCCCATAAAGGCAAGGATAAAAAAGAGCCACTGAACCCATTTCACCCTTTCTTTTAATATAAAAATGGCGAAGACCGCTGCCCATATTGGTGCAATATAACGCAGGGCCACCGCCGAGCCCAAGGGCATATAGTGCAGCGCCGTAAAGTATAAAAGCATGGAAATAGACCCCACTACCCCTCTTAAAACCAATAATTTACGATGGGTTCCCAGCATAGGAATCCGCTTGCTCCACAAAAAACCAAGCGTAAAAAAAAGTGAGCCAAGGGCCCTAAAAAATACCACTTGGTAAGAGCTATATCCGCTTAGGTGTTTTAGAAGGCCGTTCATGCCCGTAAAGGCACAGGCACTCAATAACATAAAAAAAACAGCCCTCTTGGTATTCATTAATTTTGGGTTGGCAGTACAAAGATAATGTAACCATATTTAAGGGCAACAATACCAATCTACCTATAGTAAATCACCAACAGCGTTCATGGGATATGTGTCAATCTTTTATGTTTTACAATCAATCTGTCCAAACCAATACCTATAATTTTACGTCATATTAAACCCTAAATTATATAATATGAAAAAGATAATGTATTTATTCATTGCAGTATCAACGATCTTTGTCACGGGTTGTAGTGATGATGATAGCACGGATCAGCCGCCAGGAGTTTTTGACGGGGACAGTAAAACCTACCAATTACAGTCCCAATCGGATGCGGATGTTTCCGGAACGGCTACCGTTGTAGAAAACGAGGACGGAACTGCTACCGTTAACCTAAAGTTATCGGGTACAGCAGCCGGAACTTTTCCAGCCCACATACATGCCAATTCGGCCGCAGAGACAGGGGGTATTTTAATAGACCTTAATGCGGTAGACGGGGCAACTGGTGAAAGTACCACCATCATCTCGGCCACCAATGAGGGTTCGGCCATAACTTATGAGCAACTATTGGAATTAGATGCCTATATTAATGTGCATCAATCGGCCAGCAATCTGGAAACCATAATTGCCCAAGGTGATATTGGTGTAAATGAACTTACGGCAGATTCTAGGGAATATGAGCTTAGCAGTGCTTCCGATGCCAGTATTAGTGGAACGGCCACCATTTACAAGCGTGTTAGTGGGGCTTCTCTCTTGGAGATAGAACTGGAAGGCACTCCCGAAGACGGGGAACACCCTGCCCATATCCATCTAAACTCCGCCGCTGAAGGTGGTGATATCGCTATTTCCTTGAATGCCGTTGCCGGAGCCAGTGGAAAAAGTTGGACACATATCGAGGCAGATGATGCTGGTACGGACGTAACTTACGAGGACCTATTGGAAATGGATGCCTATATAAACGTGCATCTATCCGCCAATCAGTTGGATGTATTGGTAGCACAGGGCGATATAGGTATTAATGTGCTTACAGGAGAATCCAAGGAATATGCACTGCACAGTGTGCTGGTGCCAACCATAAGCGGTACGGCTATCATTCACCAACGTCTTAGTGGGGCTTCCCTTTTGGAACTTGAATTGGAAGGGACTCCTTCAGACGGGGAACATCCAGCACATATACATGCCAATACTGCGGCTGAAGGGGGCGATATCGCTATTTCCCTAAATGCAGTTGCCGGTGCCAGTGGAAAGAGCTGGACACATATTGAGGCAGATGATGCCGGTGCCGATGTTAGTTACGAGCAATTGTTGGAATTTGATGGCTATATAAACGTCCATAAGTCCATATCCGAACTGGATGTTTTGGTTGCTCAAGGCGATATAGGCCAGAACGAACTTACTGGAAATGAGGTATCCTACGATTTGGCTGCCGTTAGCGATGCCACCATATTTGGTACGGCTACCTTTTCGGAGCGCGTAAATAAGGAGACCTTGGTTACCTTGGAACTGGTAGGAACCACGGCAGGCGAAATCCATCCTGCACATATTCACAGTGGTGCCGTAGCCGATGCTCCCGGAGATATACTGGTTAGTTTATCCAATGTTATAGGAGATACAGGTGTTAGCGTTACCAATGTAACCCAATTGGATGCCGGTGGAACACTGGACTATGATGCACTATTGAATATTGATGGATATATTAATGTTCACTTGAGCTCAGAAAACCTAGGTACCCTTGTGGCCCAAGGAAATGTAGGCGCCAATGTGGATTAAGGCATAATGAAGTGGATTTAAAAAGAAAACCCTGGATCTAAAAGGTTCAGGGTTTTCTTTTAAAGGAAATTGTAATCATTTATTGAAAGGCAATAAACAGTTAAAAATCTAAAAAAAGCTCTGAATAAGAATATCCAGAGCTTTTCTTTCCTAATTTCCAATTACCTCTCAGTCCCTTCCTACTATGGTTTACATTGTTAATTGGAAACATTTTAGGAAATTCTTAATATCGCAACATACTGCTGTACTCCTCTACCGATTTCTGAAGTTCCATGTACGAACGAATTTGGTCCATGGTCTTTTCAAATAGGTCTATTTTTAAATCTTTTTCCCGTTTTAAGGCCTTGATCAATTCTGCATTGGTTTGTTTCAGGGAGCGCAAAGTTTGTCGTAGGGATTCACATTTTATAAATAGCGTGTAGGTGTTAGGTTCACATACATAGGAGGTCATTTTTTTTTCCAAATAAGATAAATCATTATTGGTACGTTCCAACTTAAGGATACAGCCACTTTTGGAAGGCCGGTAAATTAAGTTTTTACTCATTTTTGGGGTAGTTTCCATAGGACAAGCTTTTAAGGGGTTAATGATTCTTTTAGGATATACTCTTATAGGGGGGACTTTTTTGTTCTGCCTTTAAAAGGTACGACAAATTTCTAATAATTTGTAAGGTAATCGTCTCATTAACATTAGTTTAAACCAAAATTAACATGGAGGTAGTATGGGGGAAGTACTGTGTTATACCATATATACGTGTTATATGGGTACTTAGGATCTTGTTTTAAGAGATTTTTATCGCAAAATAACTTGATTGTATTGACTCTATGTAGTAGCAGTAAACCACTCCCCTCCTATTGTCCCGGTATGAGGTTAAGGGATTTAAGGCTGGTTTTGTTCCTTCATCTTAAAAATGCCAATAGGTCATTAACCCTGAGCGTGCCATAGGTTAAAGAGCTATTGCATGCGCATAAAAAAATCCCCGATGAAGTCCATCGGGGATTTTTATTCTACTATAAATTGCTTACCAGCTTATTTCTTCGCTTTCTCCATTGGGATAGGTAACGGTGCCTTCTTGGTCACAGGTACCGGCTCCAAAGTCCAATGAAGCAGTTAATCCATCCATTTCCAATTCCAATTCCCCACTGCTAATAAAAGGACATCCCAAGTCACCACCAAGGGGCTTTATTGTTGTAAAGGCATAGGTGGTAGCACCAACGGTAATATCCCAAGCCCCGGTACAGGTATAATCTGCTCCTTCCGCATTAATGTGGTCTATAAACCAAGTAATCTCCTTGCTACCCTTGAAGTCAACTACTTGTCCAGCCTCATTTTCAAAACTAACATTGGTACTTACCGTAAAAACGGGACTGTTGGCATCCGAAAAGTCGAAGGCAAAGGTTTTGGTTCCGTTTAATAGGTGGTCATTAAAGGTAAAGTCGTTAAAGCTTACCTCAAAATTGCCATTGTCACCGTCGTTGTTTCCGGAAAATACCAAGGTACCATCAATAGTTTTTCCGTGCACCAAACATTGGTTGTAAACAACTGTCATACTTTCTTCTGCAAATTCGATGGTTGCACATTCAGCTTCTGTTTTATTGCTAGAACCTGATTTCTCTTGTAACAATAATAGTGAAAGCTGCTCGTCCAGTCCGTCCGAAATACCATTGATCTCCATTTGCGATTTTACCTGTTCTGAAGATAAACTGTCATCATTTAAATTGTTCAGCGCATCGTTGCTACAAGACACAGCTAGAAATGCTCCAAAACTTAAAACTGAATAAGTGAATTTTCTCATTGATAGGGGGGTTAAAATAATTTCAGGCGCTAAAATAGGAGCTTATACCAAATTTATGTTAACTAAACGGTAAAAATCGATTATTCGCATATGTTAACCAGAAAATTCTTATAAAAAACAACCGTTTTTCTTTCTTAAAAGACTTATTTTCCAGAAGGTTATCCCTTTTCCTGGACCAAGCAATTAATCTAATTGCATCTCAAAATTATTATAAGCATTCTTTTGATTGGCCAGTTCCTGTGTACTGGGAGAGAGCGCAAAATAGGGAGAAAACGTTCTATGGATAACGGTATTTCCATCCGGTAGGAATTCCATGATACGTAACCAGCCGTCTCCCCCATTACCATGCCATCCTCCACCCATTGCTTGGGCATTAAATGTAATTTGGGTCACCTTTTTTCCTGCAGCATTCTTATCTACCTTAAATGCCGTATGTGCCTTAAAGTTGTCCGGAGAGCCTATGTGGCCAGAGAATACCAGTTGTATATTTTTAGATGGGGCTACCAGTTTTTCCCAAATGGCCTTGCCGTAATTGGCATCTTCAATGGGGTAATTTTCCTTTTCTGTATGTTCATTTTTTGCATTTAAATAGGAATGGGTAAGCAGTACTAGAGTGTGGCCCTCATACGCTTCATGGGAAACAACCCCCTTGGCCCAATCCAAAACACTTTCCCTGGGGGCAAATTCCAGATTAAGGAACAAAAACTTTCTTTTCTGGGGCGAGATTAATTCATAGGCGGCATTCTCCACAGAGGGGAGTCCGTCCAAGTTTTTTCCGGCAGCCCTTAAGGCTTGTACATTCAACAGATTTTTATGAACAGGGAAATACGTATTGTAATTGGAATTCCGGTTTTCAACGTTCTTATAGCCAAAATCGTGGTTTCCGGCCGCCAGGATATAAGGGACCCTGCCATCCAATCTTCCAAAAGCGTGTGACACGGCCAGCCATTGGTCCCTACTGGGCATATTGCCATTGGTCTGGTCGGGTACCAACAATTCATTTTGCTCTACCAGATCCCCGGTACAGAGGACCATCTTAATATTTAGGGCGTCAATATTTTCGCTGATCCAAGCGGTCATGGTTTCTAAAATGCCCTGGTTTCTTTCAAATTTTACATAAGTCTGGGTATCCGGGACCAAAATAATGGACCAGGAGTCCGGATGTGTCAATTGCGGAGGCGCAAATTTTTCTTGTGCCAAGGAAACGGTACTTAGGAAAAGCAGTCCGTAAGAAAGAAAAAAGGTGTTTTTTAAAAAGCTCATTCTTAATAAGGGTTTAATTCTAAAATGACTAGAAGGACTAAAAGTAATATTTTTAAGTGTAGTTTAGTGGGGATACAGTTTTAATTATTGGAATGGCCTGTGGATATTTTAAGGAACTGAAAGTTGTAATGGCACGCTAATAATCATTAATTTCGGCCTCGGAATACAATTCAAGATACCATGCCCCAAACAGTAGACCAGCTATATCCGTTTCTTAAAAAGTACTTTGGCTATGATAGTTTTAGACATCAACAAGAGGCTATTGTTTCATCGGTATTGAATAAGGAGGATTGTTTAGTGATTATGCCAACCGGAGGGGGGAAATCTATTTGTTTTCAATTGCCGGCCCTATTGTTCAAAGGCACCACCTTGGTAATCTCCCCTTTAATTGCCTTAATGAAGGATCAGGTAGACGGATTAAGGGCCAACGGTATACCGGCCGCTTTTTTTAACAGCAGTCAGTCTGCCGAAGAACAGCAAAATATTCTGGACAATGTGGCAAAAGGGGAATTAAAGTTGTTATATGTTGCCCCGGAAAGTCTGGCTGGACTCTCGCCTGTTATCAAGGAAGAATATATAAGTTGCATGGCCGTGGATGAGGCCCATTGTATATCATCTTGGGGGCACGATTTTAGGCCTTCCTATCAGCAATTGGGATTTTTAAAGGCTAGTCTGCCCAATACTCCTGTTATAGCCCTTACAGCTACGGCCGACAAGGCCACTAGGCAAGATATCTTGGCGCAGTTGCGCATTCCCACCGCCAAGCAGTTTCTAAGTTCGTTTGACAGAAAAAATATAGCCTTGGAGGTGCGGTCTGCCCATGACAGGGTTTCCCAAATACTGGATTTTATAGAACGAAGGCCCAAGGAATCGGGGATTATCTATTGCCTGAGCAGGAAATCTACCGAAAGTCTGGTAGAAAAGTTCCAGGATAACGGTATTAAAGCGGCAGCCTATCATGCCGGACTCGATTTTGAGAGTCGTAATAAGGTGCAAGAAGATTTTATTTACGATAAAACCCAAATTGTCTGTGCTACCATTGCCTTTGGAATGGGTATAGACAAATCCAATGTGAGATGGGTGATACATTATAATATGCCCAAAAATATTGAGGGCTATTATCAGGAAATAGGAAGGTCTGGAAGGGACGGCCTGCCGGCCCATGCACTGTTGTTTCACAGTTATGGGGATGTAATACAACTGCAGCGGTTTGCATCGGGTGCGGCCAATGAGGAGGTTCAACTGGCCAAACTGGAGCGTATGAAGCAATTTTCCGAGGCATCAAGCTGTAGAAGAAAAATATTGCTGAGTTATTTTGGCGAATTTTTGCAGGAAGATTGTGGAAACTGCGACGTTTGTAAAAATCCGCCACAGTTTTTTGACGGGACCATAATCGCACAAAAAATATTATCAACCATAGCTCGATTAAAGGAATCGGAAGCCACCGGGACCGTGATAGATGTGTTGCGCGGAGCCCACAATGCGCGTGTTTTGGAGAAGAACTATCAGCAAATAAAAACCTATGGCATCGGTAAGGATATTTCTTGGAACGATTGGCAACATTACGCCATTCAGATGATCAATCAGGGGTTTTGTGAAATAGCCTTTCATAAAAATAATGTGTTACAGCTTACCTCTTTTTCCAAAGAAGTATTGTTTGGCAAAACAAAGGTAATGCTGAGCAAACCCTTGAAAAAGGAGGACAGGATAGCCTTGCAAAAAGAACAAAAAGCCAAGAAGCCAAAGGGGAAGAGTACTTTGTTTGAGCGTTTGCGCAGTCTGAGATTCCAGATTTCCTTGGATGAAAACATTCCAGCCTATCTCGTTTTCAATGATGCGACCCTTAAGGAAATAGAGGCTGAACGCCCTAGTAGTGAGGAGGAATTTATGCGCATAAATGGGGTGGGTCAGCGAAAAATGGAGGTTTATGGAGACCTATTTATTCAAGAGATAAAGGCTTTCCAGGAAGAGAAGTCCAAGAAAAAAAGGAAGTCGCACACCTATGAAGAGACCTATACCCTCTATAAAAGCGGGAAGAGTATTGAGGAAATTGCCCATTCCAGAAAATTAAAACCCACTACGATCTATTCCCATTTGGCAAAACTGTATACCGATGGCAAGGATGTGGATATCTATAAATTTGTGGATAAGGAAACCATAGGCCAGGTGGCCCAAGCCAAAAAAGAGCTTAATGACCCTGAAGCACTAAAGCCTTATTATGAGCATTTTGAGGAAAAATTGGAGTATTCTACCATTAGGTTGGCCCTTACGGTCATAGCGAAGGAGAAGATTTCCTAGTAGAGATACCACCTACTAGCACTCAATCCTTTATTTTTTTCCAAAAGTAAATAGGTAACCTACAGAAAAGAGCAGTGCCTTAGCATCCGTGAATTCGTCGGGAAGGCCTTCAAAACCTGTAGAATACCGTACCTCCCCCAATATTCTTCCTGGACCAAGATCATAGGTTAGACCAGCTCCAAGTTGTATACCTAGATCCAAATCGTCAAAACCATCTTCTCCACTTAATCCCCCTCCTTTAGACTCCTGGTTCCCGCTAATTGTTTTAATACTTTCAGGTACTGCTGCAAAAGCACCTACAATTCCGTAATATTTTAAACTATTGGCCCCGAAGCTCAACTTTAGCAAAACAGGCACCTCCAAATAATTATATACTTCCTCTGTTTCATCACCCAAAAAATCATAGACGGACCCTTTGGGGGAATAATTTACTTCCATTTGAAAGGACACTACATGGCTATAACCAAAATTAAGGATTAGACCATAGTTGGAAGCTGAAACGGAGCTGGCATCCGAATAATCAAAAAGATCTGTATTTTGGACACCATATTTTAGTCCAATAGCGGTTTGTGCATTTGCGGTCAAAAACGAAAATAATAGTACGGTCAATCCTAATAATTGTTTCATTTTGAAGTATTTAGTTGGTTAAAATTTATAATGGATCTTAATTCTCCTAACACTCTAAATGGGTCATTATAGAGTACGAGTTCTAAATTCCTATAATATCATGGTTTAGTTTATTGTAATTAAAAAATGTTAAAAATGTTGAAAAGCAGCCTGTTAACTCGCTGAAATACCATTATCATCGATGAACGGTGTGTTTTTTTGTGAAGTGTGTAGCCGTATTTATTGGCCTGGTAGTATCCTTCACAAAACCATTGCCCATTTTGCAAGAAACACATTGCCAGGCCTTGATTGGTATCATGGGGACCTGGCAATGTTCAAATAAAGTACTTAAAAAAACTATTTCGGTATAACTCTATTAAAAGTTAACTGTAACCTTCCCTCTGGCAAAAAATGGTGTGCCGGGCGTAAAATGGATTTCCTCAACGGCTTCTGGCTCATCAAATAACCTACTGTTTGTAGCAAATTGGGTTTCGTTCCATTCGGTATCAAAAAGGTTATCAATTATAAGCCCGAAACTCCAATTTTTCAAGGTATAATTTAGGTTGAAATCGGTCACAAAATAGCCCTCCGCCACAATGGAATTGTCTTCATTTGCGGGACGGTCTTTTATAAAGCGATAATTGAGACCGGCAGACAGGTTTTTTAGGCCTTTAAAACTAATTCCTCCAGAGGAAGTAAGATCTGGGGCCAAAGGAATATAGTCTTGCCCATTGGGTTCCTCTGTACTTCTGGCATAGGTGTAATTAATATCCCCATAGGCATACAGCCAATCGGTAATTTGGTAGCGCGCTCCAAAATCTATTCCATACCTACTACTTTTGCCACTGGGCTCTACTATGCCCGCATCCCCTACATATACAAATTCTTGCTGTAGTTGAAGCTGCCAAAAGGCCATATTAAAGACAAGCTGATCCATAGGCCTGTAAAGGGTTCCTATATCGGCCCCAAAGGCTTTGGGCAATGTCTTCTCCCCATTATTGGCCACCACTACCCTGGTATCATTAGAATGGAAACCCAATCCTGTTTTGGCAAACAACTGTACTTTGGGAGAGGCTTGATAAATGAGGTTTAGTTTAGGACTGGCAATAAGTTTGTGTTCCCCCTGATTGTCATAGGTGTTGGTCAGCAAGTTTTCATAATCAAACTGGAAATAATCCAGTCGGACCCCTGGGTTAATATTCCATTTATCTACCTTATAATTCAGGTTCAGGAAGGAATAGACATTCATTTCGTCTATATTACCAAAGGCCAACCTATCCAAAGTGGTCTGTCTGTTCAGGGTATGCGATAATTCTACTTCGTTAATGTCATCATACCTAAACCCAAGCCCACTGCTATATTGAAATTGAGAATTGTTACGGTCCCAATGCAGGGTTTTATCATAGCTGCTTTCCCCTCCTATAATAGTTCTGTTTTCTTTTTGTTTGATTTGATCCCCGTTAACCGGATCCTCCAAGAAAAAAGTAAAGTTGGAATAGAGCTCAAAATCGTACTGGGACACAAAAAGTTTGGAGGTTAGTCGGCTGTGTGGGTCCAATTGTTTTTCGTGATCTATTAGTAGATTGGACCTGCTGGTATTACCGCCTTCTGTATCATCTATGGCTCCAAACCTGCCAATTGTTCCATTATCAACGGCCCGTTGTGGAATTTGGCCAGAGGCATCCCATTTACTTTGAAAATGAGACGCACTCAGGTTTAGCTCGTTTCCATCTTCATTTTTATACTGGTAACGCGCCATTAAATTCATTCTGTTAAAACGCTGGGGCGATTCAAAAACACCGTCGGAAAGCATGTACTCGGTGGCCATATAAGCATTGTTGGTGTCGCCTTCCAGCAATTTAAACATACCTAAGCACCTTAAGGTATTGTATTTCCCCACTTCCATACTTATCGTATTTTTATCCAAAGTCTTTTTGGTAGTGAGCCCCACATATCCCGCCGTATTAAAGTTACCTTTGTCTACGTAGAACGGACCCTTACCAAAATCGATATTGTCTATGGTTTCAGGGATAATAAAATGCATGTCGGCATACCCTTGCCCATGGGCATGGGAGACCATATTTACGGGCATTCCATCTACATTGATGGCCACATCCGTACCATGGTCCACGTCAAAGCCCCTTAAGAATATCTGTTCTGCTTTTCCTCCCCCGGCATGCTGTCCTATCATAAGTCCGGGGACTTTTCTAAGGATTTCTTGGGCAGATTTAACAGGATCGGATTTAATGTCCACGTTTACAAAGCTGCTCATCGCATTGATATGGGAAACTAGGACTACCTGATCCAGAGAAACCGCGGCCTCCCTTAAAACTATCTGCAAGGGATGGCTTAAATGATTCTTGTCCAGTATCAGGGTTTGATTTTCATACCCAAGGCTATAGAAATGTATCTGGTCATTTATGCTTACGTTGGTCAGACGGAAAACACCTGAATTGTTTGTATAGGTGTAATCACCAGATTGTTTATTGTAAACCCCTACTCCACCTAACGGGGTTTGGTCCTCCCCTACTATTTTACCTGTTATGGTATGGGCTTGGAGGAAGCCGTAAAATAATAAGCTTATTATATATATGGTATTTTTTATCATTCTTTAAAATTATTAGTCAACGGCCTAGGCCATTATTTAATTATGGCAAAGCATTGGCCATTGCTACCTAAACCAATGGTCTAGGTAGGGAAATTATGTAGCGGTATCGCCACAGTAATGTGAAAAAGGCCTGCAATTTACCTATGGGGGGTAATAAGAGTTGTTTGTCCCCCTCCTAAAATCTATTGATATTTTAACTTCTGTAGAACTGTTCTGGCGGAGGGGTCAAAGGGGAAAAATCACTACTATAAGTGTTTTTGTCCCATAAAGGGAAATTGTTGGGTTGTATACTGTAGATCGGTGTGGGAAGCTCTCCAGGTTCTTCAGCTAGGTGTTTGTCCACATCAATTTCTACAGTTGTTTTTTGGTAAGGTGCTTGTTCTGGGTCGGTATCTTGGAACATCTGATTGAGAATTGCTAGTACCTCATGCTCATGATCCTGCTCCAAATGCTGACCGTATTCTGTTTTATGGGGGTGCTGATGGGAAGTCGCACTTTTATGAGGCCCATGGAAGGCGTCTAGATCTTCATTTTCCTGCCACTGCCTATCATGGGATTCATGACCGTTATAATGGGAATGGGTGTGTAGACTCTCTTCCTGATGCACCCAATGTGATAGCATATGTATCAGATCGGTCAGTTCATGTTTCATGGGGCTCACTAGATAACAGACAGCAATGCATAGGTTTATGCTTTGGAACAGTAGCGGCTTGTAGCCTTTTTCACGTGTTTGCAATGCAATAGCTGTTACCCTAGGGAGTCTAGGTTGTAATTAATCTGCAAAATAGAAATTCTATATGTTGGGGATTGTTAAAAAAATGTCAAGGTTTAGTGCGTTAGCCTGATTTCTGGCCCTAGGCGGGTATTAAAATTTAACATTTAAACAACAATTTTATGCATGTAACGTTTTAATTAAAAATGTAATTTTATTTCACAAAAAAAGATAGATATGTCATTTTTATCACCGCAAATTGAAGCCTTGGCCAAGAGAAAAAAAGAGCAATCTCTTATTAATAAACCTGATTCTTGTGGTATTTTTCAAGAATATGGTCATTTGGAAAAGTTTCAAAAGCCTAAAAAGAGTAAATAGTCAAATCATTACAGTTATGTTAATTTTTGGGGAATAGGCTACTGTCCAGTCCCGCAATAAGCTTTAAGGCATTCTTGTAATATACTTTTTTAAGGACTTCATCTGGAAGGTCTAAGCCATACATGGCCCAAAAGGCGTGATATTTTTTGTGGTACGGAAAATATTCGTCATCAGATTCCAATACCCTAAAATAAGTTGGGAATTCTTCAGGTTTCCAACTGTCTTTCCCAAATAGGATCCTATCCTGATACTTAACAAAAAATTTATGGGCATTTCTAGGTTGTCTTCCCAATTCGGCAATAATTGCCCCTATACCTACATACATATTGGGTATGTCGTCCAATAATTTGGCTAGTGTCCCTAAGTCATTGGCGTACCAGCCCATATGTGCATTGATAAATTTGGTATTGGGGTGTTTTTTAAACATACGGTGCTGTTCTCCAATAATTTGTTCCCAGGATGCCGGGTCGGTTTCCGATCTTTTTCGGCGAGGGTGTGTCTTTAGTTCCAGCCAGCGTTCATTATCGGCATTTACTTCGTCCCAAAAGGGTTTGGGGTCGGCAGAGTGTATGAGTACGGGAACGCCCAGTTCAGCACATTTTTCCCAAATAGCACTTAAACGCGGATCGTCTACCGCCAATCGCTTTCCGGATACATCGGTATTCCTAAGGCCCAAGCTCTTGAATACCTTAAGTCCTTTTGCCCCGTTTTTTATATCAACTTCCAATTGTGCCACTGCTTTTTGAGTCCATCCCGGGGTACCTACGCCATCAAAATCTACATTGGCAAATACGGCAAACCTATTGGGGTAGTTTTTCTTGATATTGGCCAATGCTCCCGTGATACGTTCACCGGAACCCCCACTTAGGTTGACCATAATACCCATATTAAGTTTATCCATGTCGGTAATTAGAAGGGAAAGATCTTGGGTGGGCATTCTATATTGATGCCCATGAACATCTATAAAGGGAAACTTGGCGCTCTTAACTTCCTTTCCGGGGACTTTGAGGGTAGAAACCGGATTGTATTCCTCAAAACTCATGTTTTGGGAAAGCGCTTCATTGGTAAAACTTATAAATAAAATACAGAGATAGGCTAGATTCTTTAATGTCATTAGGTCATTGTATTAAATTCTAAATTTATGCTATAAAGTGGACAAGCTAAAGCAGGAAGTGAAAAAAAATATCCAGGGCATTAATTTTTTGACGGTAGCGTTACAACTAATGTTTTATTTTTTAATGATGTCCTATTCCTCTTTTGAGCTGCCTAGGGGTAGGACCATTGAGCGTAAGCCCGCCACTAGGCGGTGCGGGGCAATTCTATTGTTTATGGTAGGATTGCTTCTTGGTTTGGTCTCTCTAGCTGTCGATTGACAGAAGTGCAATATGTTGTTGGTCAGTAATTTACTGTTCACTTTTTTTTACCCGCTCGTACTCCTCTGGGGTATCAATGTCCAGCTCTTTGCCGTCAGCGGCTATCTTCAAGACCTCGTTAGCATGTGCTTTTATGATCTCCTTGGCACCATAATCGGACCTCAGCTGTAAGAGATCCTTAAAATACATGGCGTCAAAAATAGCAGGGACCCCAACTCTATTGCCATAATCTGTGGCCACAATGCTATGGGGGGATTTTTGGAATTGGGTTATTAGGGTGTCCAAATAGCTGTAATCTATCAAGGGCTGATCGGCCAAGAGCACTAAAATTCCGTTATATTCTTTATCAGTGTCCAACAAATGACGGGTACCACAGGCGATAGAATTTCCCAGGCCCGACTTCCAATTTGGGTTGTAAACATAGTCTTGGTTACCCATTGAAATAGCACTGAGTATTTCACTTTTATAGGCCCCCAATACCGTTAGCACCCTTTGGGCCTTGGAGGCATTGGCGTTTTTTAGGGCATTTTCCAATAGGGTACTCTCTCCCCATGGCAATAATTGTTTAATGCCCTTCATCCTTGAAGAAGTTCCCGCTGCCATGACCAGTATGGCGATGTTGTTTTTCCTCTTCATGAGTCGTGTATACCAGTTTCCTTATCTTTTAAGGGAATGGGGGCTCTTTTTCTTATAACGGATAATATCTCTGATACAATGGCAACGGCAATCTCTTGGGGGGTTTCCCCTCCAATATCCAGTCCTGCAGGCCCATGGATACTATCTAGAAAATCATAGCTTACCTCTGGGTTTAATTCCATTAGTTCATTAAATAGTTTTTCGCGCCTAGTATGTGGCCCCAATAAGCCTAAATAGATGTTATTGGCACTACTTAATTGAAGTAAATATTTAAGATCTTTGGAGTAGCTGTGGTTCATCAATACAATGGCCGTATTCCCATCTATTTTGTGGGTTGGAAAATTCTCTGGTAATATGCCCAAGAATTCATGGGCGCCACTAAAATCCGAGATGTTCTTTTCCTCGGTAGGGTCCGCTACAATGCTTACCTCCCAACCAATTCTCGCGGCAAATCCGCATAGTTGTACGGCATCGTGTTCGGCGCCAATGATGAATAACTTAAAGCAGGGTTCCATCTCTTGTTCAAAAACCATATGCTCATTAAGTGCCTTATAGTCCGGGCGGAAATACAGTTCTTTGTTTTTAAGGGATAAAACCGATCCATAAGTCGAATTGAAGCTTTCTTTTTTCTCAAAATAAGAACGTATGGTAAAGTGTTCCCGGTTCTTTAGCACAAGTTCAAAAGCTTGTAAAAACGTGCTATCTGGAAGAAATGGTTCCAAGAGAATATAGAGCACCCCTTCGCAGCCCAATCTGTACCTTCCGTCATAGGTCATGACCTTGGCAATCCGGTCTGTAAATACGGATTGAGCCTGTCTGACCACTTCCTTTTCCACACATCCACCACTTACAGCACCTACCATATGTCTGTCTTCCCTAATGAGCATTCTAACCCCGGGGCGTCTGTAGGACGAACCATCCAAGGCTACTACCGTGGCCAGCACAGTCTTAAGTCCTTGGGTTTTGGCAGATTCGTATTCCTCTATGATCTGTTTTAATTCATGTGTCATAATTACAGTAGTCTTCTAGAGGGGATAAACACTACATGTTCCCCTATTTCATAAACATCTTTATCGGGCTCTACCACTATAAATCCGTCCGTAGGCACTAAACTGCTTAGATCTCCTGAGCCGTTTTCCTTAACGAGGGATGCTTGTAGTTTTCCGTCCAAGAGGTGTAGTTTTGCCCTAAGCAATAAGGTTAGCTCTCCTTTTATAGTCACCTCTTCCTTAAGGGCTACATTAATTTCAGCTAATGGAATGCCCAGTGACTGTTTTAACCAATCTCTAAAATAAACAGTGTAATTAACAAAGGTAGAAACGGGGTTTCCGGGGAAGGAAAAAACCACGGTTCCTGTTTCCTTTTGCACCCCGAACCAAAATGGTTTTCCAGGTCTTTGCTTTACACCGTGAAAGATTTTTTCTACTTGTAGTTCACTTAGTATCTCAGGGATAAAATCGTATTTGCCTTTGGATACTCCTCCACTGAGTAATAGCACCTTATGGTTTTGCAGGGATTGCTGCAGTACCTTTCGGATACTTTCCTTTTCGTCCGGCAAATGCAGTGGTGTAGGGGCTATGCCTTCCTGTCCTAGGGCGGCAAATAGGGTATGTATGTTGGATTTACGTATCTGATGCGGTAATGGGGTTTCCGATACGTCTACCAGCTCGTTACCGGTGGAGACTATGGCTATACTGGGAAGTGCTCTTACTTTAAGGGTAGATTTGCCTACGGCTGCCAATACGCCAATTTCGGCTGGGCTTATGGTACAGAACTTTTGCAAAACTACGGTCCCTTTTTTTTGATCGCTTCCCTTGGGATGTATGTCCTGTCCTTTGCTAGGATTCTTGATTAGTGTGGCCCAACCATTTTCTATCACCACATGCTCATACATGATTACGGTATCGGCATTTTCGGGCACCACGGCCCCGGTCATTATTTCCAAACAATTGGCCGTATCGGACAAGGGTCTGGAGGGCATTCCGGCAGCCAGTACCCCTTCAATTTTAAAAGAGGTAAGGCCACTATCAATAGCTTCATAGTTAATGGCAATACCATCTTTGGTAGCCCTGTTAAAGGGAGGGAAATCCCTATCGGTTATTATGTCCTCAGCCAGTACTCTACCTGTTGCCTGAGATAAGGGAATTTGTTCATCGCCATAGTCCTGACAATGATCTAAAACTCTTTGATAAGCATCTTTAAAGGAAATCATGGAACACAAGTTACAATTTATAGGATAATGGCTAAAGGGAAGATAACTTAATTTCTCTCCAGCTAATGGGTTTTATATTTCTTTCCTTAAGTAATTTCGCTGTATTGGGGTCGGTAAAAAAATCAAAATCCATTTGTCGCCATTCTGCCCCAAAATTAGGGTGGTCCAAACACACTTGTTTCATTTCCATATTGTTAAAAGCCGGATGGATTAGCAACAGGTGTAATCCAGGCACGAGGTTTTTAATAATTTCTTTATATTTTGACCCAAGGCCTTTTTCTTTCATGGCATTGAAATCCCCAATATGTACCTGTGGTACCATACGGTCCAATTGGGGTATTGGAGTAAAGTTCCCAACACTACGCAACAATTCTTCGTTCAAAAAAATAGGCAGCTTGTATTCCTCGCCCAATTCTTGATATACCTTTAACAGCTCGTTGGTTAAACCTAGGGTATACATATGTGAATCCAAATGCGTGGGTTGTATTCCGGCTTTCATAGCCAGTTCTATCTGTGCTTTTAGCTCTTTTTTTACCTCTGTTGGATTGGCTACTTTCTTTATCGTTTCACGGCTGCCGTGAAAATAACCATAGTGGTCTACCAAGCTGGGTACATCTGCAGCAGAAAGGATAGGGCCAAATTTATAGGATTTCCATTCACAGCTTAGGGTAAGGTGTATGCCACAGTCGTATTGAGGGTTGTTTTTGGAAAAATTGGCCATGTCCCAAAACCAAGGGCAGGGAACCATGATGCTGTAGGAGTTTACGATTCCTTTTTTCAGGGCTTCTATAGTAGCAGCATTTTGGGAGCAGGATAGCCCAGCATCATCTGCATGAACCATTAAAAGAATATCATCCTTGTGGTACCCCAATTGTTCCAATTCGTAATATTTGGTCATATTATTTAGCTTTTACTAGCTTGTAAGGGAAACAATAAACCTTTTATTGGGAAAGCGCAAGAAATCTGTTGATGCCCCCTTCAATATGGTATAGTGTTAGTCCAAGATTAAGTTCCTCAAGTTGCTTTACCGCCTTAGCACTCCTTTGTCCGGACTGACAAATGATATAGATGGGTTTAATGTGGTCCAGTTCTTGTGTGCGATCCTTTAATTGATCCAGAGGTATGTTTTTAGATTTGACATGAGGTAAGCAATAATTGGAATACTCCTCTTCTGTCCGAACATCTATTAGCTGAATAGAATCTCCTTCTTTTAATAATTTTTCAAGGTCTTCCAAGCTAAGGGTGTTGTAGACACCACATTGCTCCATACCGTAGGATTCCTGAAGAGTGGTTATCGGGGTATTTTCTGAACATCGGCTGAAATCAATGGTTTGGTAAGACTGTAGTAATCCGTTGAACAATAGTAGTTTACCTGATAAACACTCACCTATTCCGGTTATTACTTTTATGACCTCCAAGGCCTGAAGGTTGCCAATTACCCCTGGTACTACTCCCAAAACTCCATTTTCATTGCAATTTGGAATTTCTGCTTGCCCAGGCATGTTGGGAAATAAACATCTGTAGGTAGGGCCATCTTGGTAATTAAATACACTTAGTTGACCTTCAAACCCCTGAATAGCACCAGAAACAAATGGCTTTTTGAGAATCACACAGCTATCGTTAATTAAGTAGCGGGTCGGGAAATTATCGGTTCCATCCACCACCACATCAAAATCAGAAATAATGTCCAATGCATTTTGTCTGTTCAGAAAGGTGTCAAATATCCTGAACCTGGTATTGGAATTTTGGGATTGTAGACGCTGTAACACTACATCCAATTTGGGTTTGCCCAAGTCATTTTCAGTGTAGAGTACTTGACGCTGTAAATTGGTGATTTCTATTATATCTTGTTCTACAATTCCCAGAGTCCCCACTCCCATGGCGTTGAGATACTGCAAGACGGGAATCCCCAGTCCGCCCGCTCCTACCACGAGGACGCTTGCATCCTTGAGTTTCTGCTGGGCTTCCGGTCCAAACTCCTTTAAAACGGTCTGTCTTTGGTATCTGTCCATTTTCATTAGTACTTTCTAATCTTTGCTCTTCCTCTAACTAGGGGTTAGCCTTAGTAACACCTTTTCATAATCTTCCTTAAAATTGGCATTTAATAAAACCTCCTCATTTCTAGGAAATACCAATTTAACGTCCGAGTTAATTAAAAATTTACGGGGACAGCTGCCCACTCCAGAATTCATATAGGCTACAGATTGCTTTAGTCCTTGTGGCTCCCAAATAGCACAAAGGGGTTCCGGGAGCGCACTTTCTTTGGTGGCAAAGGCAGTGGCATTTTTTTTCGGATCTCTGTTTAAGATCAGCTCTTCCAGGGCTTGGCGGTCCATTAATGGCAAATCACAGGCCAGTACCAGCCAGGCTACATTAGGGTCATGGGCATGCGCACTTAATAGTCCGTTATAAGGCCCCTTGTATAGGTTTTGGTCCAAGACAAGGTTTTTATCGTCTGAAAATTCGGTCGCCTGTTCTGGTCGTATACTCATATAGGTCTGTTCGCAGACCTGTTGCAAAAGCGTATATAGGTATTCCCGTTGTGGAATGCCATGGTATGGTATCAAACCTTTGTCGGTTCCCATCCGGGTACTTTTTCCTCCACTGAGAACTAGACCGTATAGTTTACTGAAGCTCATTATGAAAATTGGATGTTTTTCGTTTTTATAAGTTGTAGTGGGAGGCAGTCAATTGCCTTAACCACCTATGGAAGTCATGGAGTTTTCAAAAATGCCAGCGTATTTTTCCTGTTCTTCAAAACCAGTTTTAGCCCTACTTCCAATAGCTTTCCGAATATGCTTTTTTATGTTTTCTTCTCTATTTTCGCCCCTCATCACATCCCTAAGGTTCATCCTTGGCTTGCCATAGAGACAGGTGATTACATCCCCGGTAGCTGATATTCTTAGACGATTGCAACTGCCGCAAAATGTTCTGGTAAAGGAAGGAATAAGTCCAAACGTACCTTGGTGCCCTTTAATCTTGTAATTGATGGAGGTAGAGGTTTTGGGAGATTCCAATTTAGTAACCTCTGGATATTTCTCAAGGATATGGCTCAATATTTTCTTATAGTCCCAGTTGATGGTATTAAAGGATTTACTACCTCCGTTAAATGGCATTTCTTCCAGAAAACGAACCGAAACGGGATAGTGCTTCATCACCTCCAAAATAGGCAGAATGTCCTGAGTGTTCTGGTTTTCCAAGGCGATGAAATTGATGCGAACATTGAAACCCTCTGTAATCAGCCTTATTAAATTACCATATACGGTATCATACTGATTTCTCCTTGTAATACGCTCAAAAGTTTCCTTTTCAATGGCGTCCAAGCTGACATTTATATTTTTAATGCCCAAGCTTTTCAATTCTTGTATATACGGACCAATAAGTGTGGCATTGGTGGTAATGGAG
Organism: uncultured Arenibacter sp.; assembly: GCA_963972175.1. Classification (GTDB taxonomy): domain Bacteria; phylum Bacteroidota; class Bacteroidia; order Flavobacteriales; family Flavobacteriaceae; genus Arenibacter. Next base: position 17,435 of record CAXAVP010000006.1, on the reverse strand, counting down.
ATATCTTGTAAACCAACCAATTGGGCAAGTTTACGCAATAGTACCATTAAATCCTTTCTAACAAAGGGCTCTCCCCCTGTAATACGAATTTTATCTATTCCCTGCTCCACCATTATTTCACTTAGGCTGCAAAGTTCATCTATGGTAAACAGTTTGTCGTTTTTTGCAAAGTTTATACCTTCCGCTGGCATACAGTAGTTACAACGTAGGTTGCAGCGATCGGTGACGGCCAGGCGTAAATAGTTTATTTTTCTATTATGATTATCTATCAACATTAATCCTCTTTTTCTATTTTATCCTACTATTATCCCCCACTTACTGGCGGAATTAGTGCAATTTCATCAAAATTATCGATAACGGTGTCATCGTGGGCATAAGAATTATTCACCGCAACTGCCAAAGACGATAATTTTTTGAGTTCAGGGTACATTTTACCCAAGTATTCTTTAAGTTCTTTTACGGTCTTGGAACCTTTGGCTCCGAATTCGCTTGAACTAGGCATGGAAAGTGTATTACTTCCTACTATATCTTTTGTAATGCCAAAAAGCAATATGGTCATATTATCCTATAATGGGTTTAGCCGGTACCTTCATAAGTTCCGGGAATTTTGTAAATGGTTGTTGTGTAAATCTATTTCCTGTGGCGGCTTTTAAGGCGTTTGCCACTGCTGCTCCCGCTGGCGGCAATGTGGGTTCTCCCAAACCTGTTGGTGCCAGTTCATTTTGTATAAGATGGGTTTCTACTTTGGGCACTTCCCGCATACGGATTAGGCGGTACGTATCGTAATTCTCGGATTGGGGCTTTCCTTCGTTAAAGGTGAGTTCCCCGTACATGGCATGGCCCACACCATCTATTACTCCCCCTTCTATTTGGTTTATGGCCCCTAATGGATTGACCACTATACCGCAGTCTACCACACAGGTTACTTTTTTTACCACTGGCAGTCCATTCTCCAATTCCACATTGGCAACCTCGGCCACGTGTGAATTATGGCAGTAATAGGCGGCAAAACCTTGATAGGTTCCATCTGGCTGTTTTCCCCAACCGGACTTTTCAACTGCTGTTTTTATTACCTTCTCCATTCTATCAGGATACTCCATACGCTCATCCGTAGAGCCCTTGGCTTTTTGCAATAGATCCAGTCGCAATTGAATGCGATCTACACCCATTGTTTCCGCCAGTTCATCAAAAAAGCTTTGTTCGGCAAAAGCCAGGAAATTGGTATAGGGTGCCCGCCAAGCTCCGGTGGTAATATTACTCTTGTAGTGGGCTACATCCACCTGATAATTTTCTATGCATCCTGCTGGAAAAAAATTGGGTATCAATCCGTACATATTGCCGTTTACCGCAGCTTCCTTTAATTGATAAGCAGTAACTTCCCCGTCTTTGACCGCCGCTTTTATCCTGTACTTTATAGCAGGCCTATAGGTTCCTGCATTCATGTCGTCTTCCCTTGAAAAGACCAGTTTTACTGGTTTTTTGATGGCATCGGCAATCTCGGCCACTTCGTATACAAAATCCCCATACAAGCGTCTTCCAAAGCCGCCTCCCATACGGGTCATTTCCAGATGTACATGGTCCACATCCCTGCCCAGCATATCTGCAACTGCAGTAGCAGCAAATTCCGGAGTCTGTACAGGACCTACCAAATGTATTTTATCTGCAGTAATATTGGCGAAAAAATTCATGGGCTCCATGCAGTTGTGAGGTAGGAAGGGCGAATCATAGGTGCGTTCCAATATTTTATCGGCTTGGGCAAAGGCTTTTTTGATGTCCCCATCTTTTCTCATGGTCTTAAACTCCTTGCCATCTAACAAGTCCAATAATTTTTTGTCCTGCATTTGGGTACTTTCCAAAGGGGTTCCGTCTACCCATTTGGCCTTAATGGCCTCTTTTGCCTTAAGGGCTTCCCAAGTAGATTTTGCTATGACCACCACTTTATCGCTTTGGCCCATATTTACTGTCCAGTTGCCTTTCCCCTCCTCGGTAAGCTTGTTTATCTTCTCCCCTATTTTTATTACGTCCAGTACACCTGGCATGGCCTTGGCATCGGTATCATCATAGGATTCCAATATTTTGCCAAAAGCGGGCGGACGCAATACACAGGCATAAACCATACCTTCTACCTTGTAGTCCAGGCCAAAGAGCGGTTTGCCCGTAACAATCTTATCTATATCTACGTTTTTGGCATCTGTACCTATAATCTTGAAGTCTTTTGGGGCTTTGAGGGTAACACCTTCCGGAACTTCCATGGCAGCGGCTTCTTTAACCACATCTCCATACCCCAATGTCTCTCCTTTGGCATTGGTGATGACTCCTTCTGAGGTGCTGCATTCCGAAGGGTCTACACCCCATCTTGTTGCAGCGGCATTTACCAACATTTGGCGCGCCGTAGCCCCCGTTTGCCTAAGGGGCTCCCAACCAAGACGTATAGACTGGCTGCCCCCGGCTAGCTGCCGGGTGTAATTTTCTGTGTCCAAGATTCCTTGTTGTACATACACATTGTTCCAAGCAACGTCCAATTCCTCCGCAATCAACATGGGCATGGCCGTTTTTACACCCTGTCCTATTTCGGGATTTGGAGAAAAAATGGTAACGGCACCATTATCTGCAATTTTTATAAATGCATTGAAATCATTAAAATTCAACTTGGAAATATCTACCGGTGGTTGCACCTTGGGCTTACAGGCCGTAAACAGGTTGAAACCAATGAGCAGGCCACCACTGGCCAAGGACGAAGTTCTAATAAACGATCTTCTGCTAAATGTTATTGATGATGTTGACATAGTTGTTAGTTTTAGATCCTGTATAGTATAAGGATTGGTTTTGAAAGCGGTAAAGCAACATTGTGCATAGGGTGTTTAATGAAAAACTTCTACCCTAGTTTGCTGGCAGCAACCTCCACGGCCTTATGGATTCTGGTATAGGCTGCACATCGGCAAATGTTACCGTGCATGGCCGTTTTGATCTCATCCGAACTGGGACTGGGGTTTTTATCCAAAAATGCCGATGCCGTCATGATCTGACCTGCTTGGCAATAGCCACATTGTGGTACATCTACCTCTTTCCAGGCCTGTTGTACAGGGTGACTACCGTCTTCGGACAGCCCTTCAATGGTAGTTATGGCCTTATCGGCTACCGAGGCTATGGGTAGTGAACAACTTCTTACTGCAGCACCCCCTATATGTACCGTGCAGGCACCACACTGGGAAATACCGCATCCATACTTTGTCCCTACCAAATCCAAATGATCGCGCAGGACCCACAATAAAGGGGTGTCCTCCGCAACATCCACACTTTTAGAAACTCCATTTACGTTGATGTTATATTTTGGCATAGCTAATAGTTTTAAAGTTAATTTTAAAAAAGACCCTACAAGGTACCAAATTTAGGGATAGAATGTATCAATTTAACAGTTTATTAATGCGGTTTGATCTTAGCATTGCATTTCTGTTGTTTTAGGGTATTTGCTCAATTCCGCTATCTTGTCCACTTCAACTTTTATTGGGTTAGTATAGACCTAAAATGTGGATAAAGTCTTTAACAAATATTAACACGGAATTTATTATTGAATATAATTTTAAATATTTTTGAGCGTTCTGCTAGTTGAACATTAAATATTATGAAAATGAAATTGTATACCAAAATAGCGGCTATATGCTTTAGCCTAGCCTTGTTTGTTTCTTGTGGAAATGCCGACGATGATGTTGAGTTCGGGGTCAACCCGGGAGGTGATTTGGGCCTTGGGAAGCCTGTGGACGATTGCTTAAATTTAGGCGAGGGAGAATTGGTTTTATCCATTCAAGACCAATACACCACCCTTCCTGGAAAAGTATCCATATTCTTTAAGGTATCGGATACCGATGGGAACCCTGTTCCTGGCTTAACGGCAGATCAGTTTACAATTTATGAGCAAGGAAGAAATGACGAATGTTTTAACACTATCTCCCAGTCCGAATCCTTTGCGCGAATTTCACCAAATTCACAGATTTTCAACAACAATACTATTTTGGTATTAGACCTTAGTAATAGTGTATTGGAGAGTAGTTTGGAGGAATTGAAAACGGCTTCGGTAAGTTTTGTAAACAATGTAATGCCCGCTTCAGATACAGAATCCTTTAAGATGGCCATCTATTGGTTTGACGGGGAGGATGAACTACACGCCTTGAATGAGCTCACCCATGTAAAACAGGATTTAATAAATTCTATACAGGGTATTGATGAAAATATAAGCAATGACCCATCAACCGACCTTTATGGCGCTGTAATTAAGGCAACGGACAAAGCGGAGAAATTGTTGGCAGAAAGTACAACCAACGACAGAATTGGAGCGGCATCAGTTGTAATCTTCACCGATGGTACGGACCAAGCTTCCCGTTATTCCCAAAGCGCTGCCCTTAAAAAGGTAACGGATGCCAATAAGAACATTGCCTTCTTTAGTATTGGACTAGGAGCGGAAATTGATGCCGATATTCTTGGCCAAATAGGGAAAACTTTTAGTGTATTTGCAGGAAACAAGGAGCAATTGGAAACAACATTTAATGATATTTCCTTTAGGGTTTCCGAGCAAGCCAATAGTTTTTATCTTTTTGAATATTGCAGTCCAAAACGTGATGGAAGTGGTGAAAGCAATTTGGCTATACAGGTAAAGGAAGGTAATAGACAGGGAGCGGTACAGACAAAATTCAGCGCAAAAGGCTTCACCGGTGGTTGTGAGTAATATGGAATAAACCACTTAAAAAACAGTTGTTTAAGAGCATCAATTTAGGTTGATGCTCTTTTTTTTTAAGATTTTTTTGCAATTCAACGTCTTTTTTTAGCATTTCATCGTATAACCTAACAGAAACTATTTGTAAATTTTTTAATCAAAAAGAAATGAAAAAAGTAACGTTAGTTGGTTTAATGGCAATGACCATTTTGGGTTCATGTGTATCCAAAAAGAAATATGTGGCCCTTGAAAGCGATTTGTCCAACACCAAAAGTAGGTTGACCAAAACGCAGGTAGAGAAAGAGGAATTGGAATCCAAAGTGGCCAAAATTGAAGCTAGGGTAACCGAATACAACCAAAAAATAAATTCCTTAAAAGATATAAACGATTCCCAATATGCTTCCGTTGGTGATGTTGCCGTAATGAGTAACAACACAAAGAAAAAGATGAGGGCCACTTTGGCAAAAATTGACCCTAGCGAATTGGCAAAGGCAGAAACCTTGGAAGATTCCATGAACCTTGCCGTATCCTACAACCTTAAGAAATCGATCTCTGATGAGGAGGATGATATTGTAGTTGATATTAACAAGACCGTTGTTATGATCAATATCTCTGATAAATTGTTGTTCAATTCTGGTAGCTATAGGGTAAGCAATAAAGCCAATGCTATCTTGGAAAAATTAGCGGAGGTCATCAATTCCGAGCCTAGTATGGAAGTTATGGTAGAGGGACATACCGATTCTAGAACTATCAATACAGCCATGTTTCAGGATAATTGGGACCTAAGTGTTAAGAGGGCCACTTCCATTGTAAGGTTATTACAGAACAAGTACAATGTAAACCCTGCTAATTTGATTGCAGCCGGTAGAAGTAGTTACCTGCCATTGGTAGAGAACGACAGTAAAGAAAATATGGCCAAAAACAGACGTACCAAAATAGTAATTATTCCAAACTTGGATAAGTTTTTTGCCTTGTTGGACGCTGAAACCTTATAGTTAAGTTGTAGAAACCATAGGTTTTACAAAAGAGGTTGTCCCGCCCATTGGCGGGACAACCTCTTTTGATTTTCAGTTATTTTATCTGCAACACCTTCAGTATCTTATGGAATACTTCGTTGTTTTCATACACACCCTGGAATTCTTGTGATTGTGGACCATAGGCAAAAATGGGAACCATGGTACCGGTGTGGTCCGAAGTTGTAAAATCGCCCTCAATAGTGCCGGTTTTTATATTCCCTTGTGGGATGGTAAAGCCAGATGTTTCGTGGTCTGCGGTTACTACTACCAGGGTGTTACCAGTTTTGTCCGCAAATTTTATGGCCTCTGCTATGGCCATATCAAAATCCAGCCCTTCTGAAACAATACCGGAAACTTCATTTTTATGGCCGTAGGAATCTATTTGTGCAGCTTCTACCATTAAAAAGAAAGGCTGCTTTTTGGCGCTTAAGTATTGCAGTCCGTTTCTAGTGGCCTGCGCCAATATTGGGCCTCTTCCTTCCAGAAAGCTGGGGACCCCATTTTCTGCTATAAACACCCCTACTTTGTCTTTATTGCTACTTCCTATTTTATCCAGTTCTTCCAGCATAGTGAAGTGATGATCTTCCAATTCCTGCTTATTGAAATTGGATGCCCCCCCTCCAACAAACAAGGATAGCTTGCTTTTCAACAAATCCTTTGCAATGCCTGGGATGTCATCCCTGTCTTTTTGATGTGCATAGAAAGAACCTGGAGTGGCCCCTACTATCTTATCTGTGGTGATACAACCGCTAATGTATTGATGCTGATGCAAAAGTTCGGTCATATTCTGTAATGGCTTTTGGTTGTTGTCCAAACCTATAGATCGGTTATAGGTTTTTTTTCCAGTGGCCAAGGCGGTACCGGCGGCAGCGGAATCCGTAGTAAAGTCGTCCGAAGATTGTGTTTTTATTAAACCAATACTTTTCAGTTGTGTAAGGGTGGTGTTACCTCCATTGGCTAAAACAGCGGAAGAAATTTGGGTAAGTCCGTTGCCGTCCCCTATAAGTAGAATTACATTCTTCACTTTCCTTTTGGATTGGTCGGTTTGGTAACTGGGCGTGTATACCCCTGATTTATTCTTATTGTGGTACACCCTGCTGTTCAAGGTGCTTAAATAGGCCGTGGAACGGTCCGGCATATCGGTATTTATATAATCCACCCCTAGGTCATGGAAGGCTTTCCAAGCCGTTTTGGAGTCTGGAGTGGCCCAAAATCGAAATGGCTTATTGTAACTGTGGGCTTTCTCTATCACGGCTTTAACTTTTTGTAGATCACTTTCCGTGAGCCTTCCCTTTCCGTTCCAATGGGAAAATTTGTGAAACGGTAAACTGATGAGGGCAACTTTGTCCCAGGCTTTGTCGTCCGAAATATTTTCCAAGCTCTGATAGTCGAATAAAATATGGCTGGGGGAGTTTTGGTATTCTTCAGGTTTTGGTCTGTTCCCTGATATTACAAACGAAATATTGGGATTATTAATAATTTTGGGGTAGGATTCCAGTACCGAAACAATCTTTTCCAAGGTAGAATAGGTTTCAGATTTAATATCTACCAACAGTTGTATTTTCTGTAGCTTTCCCAGTTGGAGCTCCAGTGCCCGTTGCAAGGGTTGCAAATACAGACTCTCCAAGGTGTGATTGCTTATAATATCCTCCTCCGCATGTGTAGCAAACAGGGTGTCATTTTTTAGGAAAACATCCACTTCAATAGAGTTGGCCCCATGGTCGTATGCCCCCCAAAATGGAGCGTTTTGCAAATAGTCGTTATGGGAATGTATTTTAAATTCATTTGTTTGCTGTCCAATACAAAAGGGAGCAACAAAAAGAAAGAGAAATAAAAAAAGAAGTTTTGTTTTAGACATGGAAAGCAAGAATTAATTCAATAGATAAAATATTGGTTTTTACAATCAATTTAGGCCGTTGGCTTGTCAAAGAAATGGAATATCCCATTTTAAACCAATCCAAATATATAGATTTCCAAATTGTTAATGGTTTAATATGTTAATGGTAACCATGGCTTAAAATAAGGTTTCTAATGTAGATTAGCTATGCCAAGGTAGGGTTTATATCAACTTGGTTGTTATATAGTTAACAGCCCTCAACAACATACCATCAATTGGCTAGCCTAAAGTCTAAATTTTTGTAGAATTAAAATTACATATCATGGTTGTAATACACGACATTTTCCGTTACAGTGCCATTAATGGGCTTTCCAATTGGTTAAAAGGTTTAACCCTAACCATATTTACCCTTATAGTAGGAATCTTATTGGTAATGCTATATGTGATACTTATACATGGGGATAAACTTAACCCCAGTTTTGGGTATTAGAAGCGCTATTTTATAATCAAGGCATTTTTAATATCCGCCTTATCAGCATTTAAATCGATTAAAAAACCGTTGATAACAGCATAGCGTAGTTTGCCTTGTTGTTCCAAAAAGAAGGTAGGGTTGATGCCTACCCTCATTTTTAATTTAGGTAATTTATATTCTTTTGCAATAACGTTTAAGGGATATTGAACAAAGCTCTGATCTTTTGGTATATTGGTCACCCTTATATATGCGTACCCTTCTTTAAGAAGATCCATTGGCTTAAGTTGTCCTAGTTCTCCCAGGGATGATAAGGTTGTTGGGTAAACCTTGCCCTGTGTTACCTTATATCCTTTGGCGTTTAAGGTTTGGTAGCCATAGTAGGTAGATAGGTCTCCCTGATCTACAATGCTACTTTTGTAATGGAAGTCGTTGTGCTGGGGGTTGTCTATTTCAAAGTGTTGTATACCTACATCGAGGGTGTACTCTTTGCCCAATAAGGGGTAGCTGAGGTCCTTTATTTTTAGATTGAACAATTTACGGTCGTTTTCCGGAATTTTTTCATATTCGGAGATAGGTATCTCCTTATAACTTCCTTCGGCTATACTGTATATGGCGGAAAGGATTGAAACATAATTCAACTTTCTGATCTCCTGTTTTTCAGGATCATCCTTAAAACCACCAGATTCTATGAGAATGGCGCTTGTCCCCCATTTTTGAATGTTATCGCCAAAGGCACGGGGCTCAAAATCATCATTGTACCTACCTACCTGTCCCGGAGCATATCTTTGTATTATTTGGTTCATATACACTATGACTTTCATGGCATTGGCCCGTACATTATTTATGTCCTTATCATAGTTATAGGCAGGGGCCAAATAGGATATGGTAGCGGGCTTGTCCGTTCTTTCCGCATTGTAATATGTACTTTGGTCGTGAAGGTTAAATCCGAAGTCGGCCTGCAAGCTGTCCCTTACCCTTTTCAGGGTTCTTCCCTCTGGTGATTGTAAACTGAGAGCATCCCTATTAATATCTATCCCCAAAGTATTTCTTCTTTGGTAGACCTCCGCCCCGTCAGGGTTTAGCATAGGTAAAAAATGTAATCTAAGTTTTTTTAGGATGCTTTCTTTTTCTTCTTTATAATCATTACTTCTTAAAAAATTAAATATATCAAATAGGGCCTGGGTAGCAGTTGGTTCGTCCCCATGCATTTGAGACCATAAAAAAACATTGATATCCCCAGTGCCCACACTGATAAGGGATAGATCCCTACCTTCAATGGATTTCCCTACAACTTTCACTTGGAACAAAGGATTGCTTGCTACTTCATTGATCAAGGGCTGAATGTCCTTATGTTTTATTCTTCTTTTTTCCAATGAGGGCTCCCTGTATTTTTCATAGGAAGCATATAGGCTATTGGTAAATTCCTTGTCTTGCCCAAAGCAGCTCAAGGTTAGGATAGCAAATAGGAATAGGACGTTCTTCTGTAGCATCATATATTTCTTAGCCTTTTGGTGTAGGGGCAAATTTAAGTTTTTTGCTAGCTCTTTTAACCCTCTTTAAAAATTTTTCTCCAGGATCTGTTTTATGGGTTCTATAACCCTCATCTTTTTCCAGCCAAAGAGGATGATCTTCAAAAAGGGTATATTCATAGTGGCCTATGACATAGTCTATGTTGTATTTTTTCTTTAAATATTTCACCAACCATTTGTTGGCCCTTAGTTGGGCACGGGTAAGTTTGGTATCACCGGTTCCTCCTACATTTTCAATACCAATGGCACAGTGGTTGAGGCCTATTACATGCCTTGCCATATAGTTTTCCGGCATTAATCGATAAATTTTTCCATCTTGGTCTACCAAGAATTGGGAAGATACATTAAGACCACTGGCACCGCTTATTTCCGGTCTCCATTCCGGTAAGGTAGGATTGTAAAAAGCTTCAAATGATTTTTCCAAAGTGGGGATAACCGTCCAGTGTAGTACCACCATCTTGGGTTCAATGGTGGGCTCACGCTGCTCTAAATCGTAATGGTCGGATAAATACTCCAGCGTAAGATTTGTTCGTTCCTGGTCAAAGATGATTGGCTTGTCTATAATTTCCCGTTGTACGGAACAGGACAAAACAAGTACAAGCAAACATAAAAGAATGGGGTATTTCATAATAAACAGGATCAAAACAAAAATGTTAAAGATACAATTTCATTCTATTTTTGTGGTGTCTTTCCTAAGCCTGTAATGGATAGTAATTTTTTTTCTTCCCCATTCCAAGGCCCTTTCCTTATCCTCGCCCATATAAATGTCTATTCTATTTTTCCATTTAGGATTCATTTTATCCTTAACGATATAAGTTGTGGTGTCCCCTTCCAGTTTAACCGGGGTGTTGTGGTCCAATCCCACTGGAATTAAATCCTGGGATACTGCTATTACCTTCATACCGGGGGCTAAGGAATCTCCCCAAGCAGTTATCTTTGGGTGAATTTTGGAGGTTTGGGCAGGAAGCGAATTATAGGCGGTGGCGGTTACCTCCATTGTTTTCCAAATATAATGGTCATCAACTTCATTTTCCCTGCAACCAAGGCAGACGGTTAAAAAGCTCCCTAGAATAATGGCACCCAATTCTCTAAGCTTCTTTTTAGAAAGGATTATGTACATAGGATAACAGTCAACTTTGTGTATTCTAATATAAAAAAAGAATGATTTTATTAAAAAGGTTCCGGTCGACTGGCATACAACTATCTACAAATTAGCCAATGATAGAATTGGGTAAATATCATAAAAAGTCATTTTCACCACAGAATAAGTCCATTTCCCAACATTAATTTCTTTGAACCGTACAAGCATTATACTTTAGTAGTGTAATTAAAAAGAAAGTAATAAGTTTTTCATTTTCATATAGTGTTCTCGTAAAAGGGCTTTATCCACAAGATAGAGCTCTTTTTAGTTTGAGGTCATTTCAAATGGAACAATACGCTGCTTTTTTTTACGATAGGCTGGCGTAATCTATAGAATCAGGGTATATATAAAGCAAAAGACCACCTTAAATAGGTGGTCTTGCTGTGTTATTGGTCCTTAGATTGTTTAGGAACCTAATATGTAACCTTATAGAATGTCTTCCAATTCCAAGTCAAAGGTTAGGTCCTGTCCTGCTAGAACATGGTTGGCATCTATAATGATGCTATCTTCCTTTACATCGGTAATACGCAATTGGTTTTCTGTTCCATCTGGATTTTTGGCAACCAATGTCATGCCAATTTCTGGTTTAATCTCATTGGGAAGCTCTTCCTTCTTAATCTCGTGAAACAACTCTTCATTAATATCTCCGTAAGCTTCTTCCTTTGGTATGTTTATGGTCTTTTTTTCATTGACTTCCATATTCACCAATTCCTTCTCAAAGCCAGGAATTAGCTGACCTTGTCCAAGAGTAACTTCTATGGGGGCTCTTTCCAAAGAGCTATCGAAGACTTGTCCGTTTTTTAGCTTTCCTGTGTAATGTACCTTTACGGTGTCGTTGACCTTTGCTCTACTCATAAAATCCTATTTCTCTAATCTTGATTAAAAATATAATGTGCAAACCTATGGGTTATAGATTTCTTAGAAGAATAGATCGACATAAAACCGTTGTAATTTGCAAAATCTTAACATTATTCGCCTGAATTATTAGACTATTAACAACATTTTTATTCCAAAATGGCCTGATATACCAAACTTCTCAATTTGGCATGGTCATCCAAACCGTTGGTAGGTATAAGCTGTTTAAAGTATACCACAACTAGTTCTTCTACTGGGTCTGCCCAATATGTTGAACCATAGGCTCCACCCCATTCAAAGGTGCCAACGGAACCAGGTTCTCCTCTTTCACCTACGTCTTTGGTTATTGAAAAACCAAGACCAAAACCGGAACCTTTCCTGTTACCATAGGGAATTCCCCTCACGTCTACATGGTCTGCAACCATTAATTCCACTGTTTTTGGCGAGAGAATACGTTTGCCCGCAAGTTCTCCCCCATTTAGCATCATTTGTAAGAATATGGCATAATCCATGGCAGTTGAAACCAGACCGGCCCCTCCTGAGAAGCTTTTTCTAGGTCCTTTAACATAATGCCCCTGTCCTACCCCCAATCCCGGGTTGGGAGATCTTTCCAAAGGCTTGCCTTTATGGGCCATATAGGAAGTAGCCAATCTATTTGCTTTATTTTTAGGCAAATAAAAATAGGTGTCTACCATATTCAAGGGTTCTAAAATTCTTTCTTTGATAAAAACATCCAAGGGTTTGCCAGATACTTTTTCTACAATAACCCCCAATATATCGGTGTTGTAACCATAGACGAACTTTTCTCCTGGCTGGGCATCCATTGGTAATTTGGCCATACGGGCAACCGTAGCGGCAATGGGCTCATCCCTGTGGGCAAAATACCAATTTTGTATACCGGCTTTTTCCCATTCCTTTTTTGCGGGACCATGACCATAACCAATACCTGCAGTATGTGTTAGCAGATCCCTAATGGTAATGGCCCTCTTGGCTTTTACCACCTCATAGCTCCCATCTTCTTTAGTTTTGGCAACAGTGGTTTGCTTCCATTCCGGCAAATAGTCCCCAATTGGGTCATTGATTAAAAGTTTGCCTTCTTCCTGTAATATCATTACGGCTACACTTACGATGGCCTTTGTTTGGGATGCTATTCTGAACATGTCGTCCGGGGTCATTTTTTTCCCAGCTTCCATATCACTATCCCCAAAGGCTTTATGATATACTATTTTACCCCTTCTGGCAATAAGGGCAACACTCCCGGCCATTTTTCCATCTTGTACATACTGTGATAAGGTAGAAGAAAGTCGGTTTAAGCGTTCAGAGGACATGCCTACTGCCTCGGGAGATGCCGTTGGTAAACTTTGTGCCTGTGTAAGGGAAATCCAGAAAATGCAGGCAATGAATAGCCTGCCTTTTTTTAATAATCTAATCATGGTACCAAAAAAATTAAGTTGACAGTTGTTTATTTTGGTAAAAGATATAGTTTTTTAATAAAAACGAAGAATATAATTCCTGATTCAGAATAAGCAGGAGTATACTTTAAATAAACAAAAAGATTGTAAGTAGTACTACTCTGGGGTCAATGCTATCCCTTTTTGTTTGGTATAACCTATTCTATTAAACATATTGTTTACTGTAGCTACAATGAACAGGGGCTCTTTACGGGATTAGTAGGCATATCTTATCCGTATTAATAAGATATACCAGTTGCTTGCGTGTTAATTTAAAATAATCTTTGGCGTATCTAGTCTAGCTGGGAAAGGCAACCATTGGAAATACATATACTAAATCAATGGTCATACCCAAAATAGGAAGTAGCAAATATTATTGTGCTTCCATCGTTAAAAAGTAATAAGCTGGAATAAGAAATTTATATCTTTTTTACACGAACAGCATTCATTCCTTTCATCCCCTTTTCAAGTTCAAAGGAAACCTTGTCATTCTCTGTAATTTCGTCTATAAGTCCACTAACATGAGTAAAGTATTTTTCCTGATTTTCAGAATCGATAATGAATCCAAATCCTTTGGAAGAATCATAAAACGAAACCTTGCCGTTTCTAACGGGGTCAAATTCCTCAACCTCACTATCGTCCCTTTTTGGAATACCTATTTCTATTGTAGAGGCATCAATATCAACTTTTTGTGTTGGATCTGGCGGCGTATCGGTTAAGTTTCCGTCGTGATCAACATAGGCAAATTGAATGCCTGGCCCTTTTTCCTTGGCCTCTAATTTACGTGCCTCTTTTTTCTTTTGTTTTTCCTCACGTTTTTTTAAGCGTTTCTTTTCCTTTTCACTTTTACTATAGGTTTGTTGCGATTTTGCCATAGATATTTATACAAATTTTTAATTAGAAAGTCCTACTTGAGTAGCGGTTGAAATACTAAACGAGAGTGTGAAAAAGAAAAATGAATCCATTTTATCTACCCGGAGGCTTAGTAGCAGCAATGGTCATTGCAGGTCAAAGCGATACTCTATATACTTTAGCAAATATAGGGCTTGTATTTCAAATAATTTGATATTATCCGGGTAATTTTTACCTCAATTATTTATTGCTAATTTCCAAAACGTCCTGAGCGGCATGTTAAAGGCTGATAGTTTTTAATGGGTTTAGAATGGGCTGAATGTAGTATTTAAGCGAGTTTTTGGAGTTATTTTGAAGCTGCTAAAGTTGTTGTGATTGGCTGTGTATATTTTTGTTTATAAGGTAGTTATAATTAATTTCTACCATCTTTTCTTACATCCAACAATAAAATTCCTTAATTTAATTGGATATAAACCTTAAAAAAACACATATATGAAAAAGTTTTACTTTATTACTGTGATTTTTATGTTAGGGGTGATTGGTTTTGTCAGCGCCCAGATTTCCGGTACCGTTATGGATGAAGATGGAGCAGCCTTGCCGGGCGCATCCATTGTCATTAAAGGCAGTACTATGGGGACCACAACAGATTTTGATGGAAATTTTACAATTGAGGCTGCCATGGGGGATATTCTAGTGGTCTCCTATATTGGTTTTGAAACCAGAGAGGTTCCGGTAGATAGTTCCCAAATGACAATTCGCCTAACCTCTGGGGTGGCATTGTCCGAGGTAATTATTGTAGGTTCCCGTAATCCGAATAGAACTGCCACGGAGAGCACGGTGCCTGTGGATGTCATAGATATGAAGGAGTTGAACAATGTAGCTCCCCAGGTAAATCTTAATCAGATTTTAAATTATGTTGCGCCGTCCTTTACTTCCAATACGCAGACCATTTCCGATGGTACGGATCATATAGATCCCGCCTCATTGAGGGGGTTGGGTCCAGACCAGGTCTTGGTTCTTATAAATGGAAAAAGAAGACATACCTCCTCCTTGATCAATGTCAACGGTACTTTTGGTAGGGGAAGTGTGGGGACCGATTTAAATGCCATCCCTGCCGCTGCCATACAGCGGATAGAGGTGTTGCGGGATGGTGCAGCTGCTCAGTATGGATCGGATGCCATCGCCGGGGTAATCAATATTATATTTAACAAGAACGTGAACGAACTCACAACTACCGTGACAACTGGTGCCAACTTCACCAAGAACGCCAATGATCAAACAGGTGGTGTAGATGGGGAAACCACCAATGTATCGGCAAGTTACGGTATTCCTCTAGGTGATAACGGCGGATTCATTAACTTTTCCGGTGACTTTGATGTACGTGAAGATTATAGCCGGATGAAAGAATGGGAAGGTTCCGTTTTTAATGCGTATAACTCTATTGAAAGACTGGCACAAAGTCAGGGGTTGGATATAGGTTCGCTTTCCGATTCTGATGTTGTAAATATTGCTCAAAACCTACCTTTTATTAGTCAGGATGACAAGGATTTAATCAGTGGGTTTACTTCTGAGGAATTACACTCTCCTACAAAAGTTTATACCGATGGTACGGTTGTTTTTTATAATCCATTGTCTAACAATACAACAGAAGATGAATTGGCAGCCAGAAGTCAGCAAAGAAGTGATTACAATATGCGGGTAGGTCAATCGGCCTTAAGGGGAGGTCGTTTGTTTTTAAATTTCTCCCTGCCCTTGGACGAGGTAGGCACTACTTTGTATTCCTTTGGGGGAATTAGTTCCAGAACAGGTAATTCGGCCGGATTTTACAGGTTACCCAACCAAAGCAGGACCTATACCCCTGCTTATATAAATGGCTTCTTGCCGGAAATAAACTCCAATATTAAAGACCAGTCCATTTCCCTTGGTATTAAGGGGATGATTGGGGATTGGAGTGTGGATCTTAGCAATACCTATGGTAAAAATTCATTTCTGTATACTATTGGGAATACGCATAATGCTTCTTTGCAAAATGCCTCCCCAACCTTTTTTGATGCGGGCGGATTTTCATTTCTTCAAAACACCACCAATTTGGACATTACCCAATTTTTTCCTGATACCATGTCGGGTTTAAACATTGCCTTTGGGGCGGAATATAGGGTGGAGAATTATGATATTTTGGCAGGAGAACCGGCCTCTTATGGTCAGTATACCAGTGCAGGACAACTAATAACCACGGCTAGCCAACAACCGTCCCAGGATTTCTTTGGCGCAGCTAGGCCGGGAGGCTCCCAAGTATTCCCCGGGTTTTCGCCTGCCAATGAATTGTCTAGAGGGCGCAGTAGTGTGGCCGGTTATTTTGATGTGGAGGCCGACTTCTCGGAAGCATTTTTGGCCAGTTTTGCCACGCGGTATGAGAATTATAGCGATTTTGGAGGAACTATCAATTTTAAATTGGCAGGGAGAATAAAGGCTTCGGATAATTTAAATATCCGGGCCGCTTTAAATACGGGGTTTAGGGCACCTTCCTTACATCAAATCAATTTTAATTCTACTTCCACTATTTTCGACAATCAAGGAAACCCCCAAGAAGTAGGTACTTTTGCGAATAACAGCAGGGCGGCCAAATTATTGGGTATTCCACAGTTAAAGGAGGAAACCTCCAATAGTGTTAGTTTGGGGCTTACCGCTAAATTCCCGGATGCCAATATTACGGTGACCGTGGATGGATATTTTGTAAGAATCAATGATAGGGTAGTATATACAGGTCAGTTTGCTCCTACGCCGGATGATGGCACAGGCGAGGACGATATACCTGCAACCTATTCCGGATCGCAGTTGGAATTATTGAATATTCTGAGACAAGCCAATGCCACAGCCGCCTCTTTCTTTGCCAATGCCATAGATACCGAGTCCAAGGGATTGGATATTGTTGTAACCCATAACACCAATCTTGGCGATAATTGGCGATTAAAATCCGATCTCGCAGGAACATTCTCCAAAACCCAAAAAGTTGGGGACATAAACGCTTCGGAAGTTTTAAGGAATGCGGGAAAAGTGGGAACCTACTTCCCGGAGGATAGTCGGGTTTACTTGGAAGAAGCGGTACCCAGGACAAAAATAAATCTGTCCAATAGCCTAACCTCCGAGAAATTTATCATTTTTCTGAGAAATGTATATTTTGGGGAAGTCACCGAGGCTACTACCACTGTGGCCAACCAGCAAGTTTTTGGAACCAAATTGGTGACGGACTTCTCTGTGGGATATAAAGTAACAGATGAACTAACCATGACCTTGGGAGCCAATAATTTATTTGATATTTATCCAGATAGGGCCAAAGATGAATTCGGCAACAGAAGTTCCGGGCGATTTGATTGGTCACGTAGAGCGCAACAATTTGGTATTGGAGGAAGGTTTCTTTTTGCCAGGTTGAATTTTACCTTAAAATAAGACCCTAGCCCAACCCAATAGTAAAAAGCCACGTAGAAGTGGCTTTTTTTTGTGCTTAAGCGAATTGTATACGAAGAATAGAAAGGCCTATAGTCATTACCTTTTTGGTGTCTTAAAATCTTTGAAT
>CAXAVP010000005.1:0-38701 GCA_963972175.1 uncultured Arenibacter sp. | reverse complement strand
GATAACTAAGTTGGCCATTTTTTTGTTTGGAAGTTTAATGGGGTGATCCAATGTCTTTCTAACAACGGCTGGGAGTTGTTTGTGTTTTGATGCTTTTTGTTGCGAAGGAATTGGTATTAATCAACTTTCATTGTATTCTTACTGGAGGGGGTGGCTAATACATTGACTACTGCGGGGTAGTTTGTTGTGGTTATGACATCCGCATACCCACACATCACTTTTTAGTTTGATCCAGTTTTAAATGGTGGGGCTTGTTCTAAATTAACACACTCCGGAATAGTATGGGTGCCCCCAAAGGTCGGCCCAAGGTGAGGGCTTTTTTAGTCCATACCTTAGGATTGGAATAATCCATAATGTGTTGTGTAGTTAAATAAATCCCGTTGAGGGTAAATTAGTGGCTTAATAGGCGTTAATTTGGTCTACTGAAGGCAACCTTGGGGTTGCTGCTCTTTTGCTCTTTAAATAGCCGCTGTTGTTGCTTAACGGTTAAGGTGCTGCCGTCCGGACTCCATCCTGGAGGGCCGAAAATATACATAAAGGCATGTGAAAGCTTTTTGGCTTTCTTTACGTCATTGTAAATATCTTTAAATTCATGTGTAAGGATAACTACCGGATTGTGGCTGTTTGGTGCGTGGATAACCCCGTACTTCACATCAATATCGTCATCCAGCTCTTTCCAGGTGCCAAACATTTTGTCGAATATATTCAAAAATCCACCGTGGTTCTTGTCTAGGTATTCCACATTTTGGGCGTGGTGAACCTGGTGCATGGTATGGGTGTTGAATATTTTCTCCAAGAAGCCCATTTTGGGTACGTAAACCGTGTGTAGTTGAAACTGCCATAAAGCCTCTATGCCTAGACATACTACCACCATTTCCGGTGGGAAGCCAATAGCTGGCATCCACATGTAAAACAAGGGTTTGTAAAGAATGGTAAACCAACCGTTGCGCACCGCAGTTCCTAGGTTAAAGTTGTCCGAAGAATGATGAACAATATGTGCGGCCCATAAAATACGAATCTCATGATTGGCCCTGTGGAACCAATAATAGGTGAAATCGTCCGCTAGCTGACACAATAGCCATACGTACCAGGCATAGCCAAAAGACTCATAGCCCAATATATTAGTTCTTACCCCATCCGTGACAGGGTTGAATAAATCGTAGGTGAATTCGAATATTACAATAGCCGATACTACCTTTATCAAAGGGGCTATAATTGCAGAGCCAACTCCCATAAAGCCACTGGCTGCCAAATCCTTCCAATCATACAAATGATCGTCACCATGCGTTTTGCTATACGTTAGCTCTAATAATATGAATGCAATAAAACAGGGAACACCGTATACCAGGGGGTTGGTAAAATCCATAGAGAAATCAATTTTCGCAAATATATAACAATATTGACTTATTCATCAAGTAAATAATCTCAATTAACCTTAAATTAAAAGGATTGTGTAAATGAGAATTCCAGAAACTCACAACAATCTGTAATCTTAAAAAAGCCGTGGCTGTGAATCGTCACCTTCTTTTGAATCTTTTTTTTGTTGTTCTGTGGTATTGCTAGTGTTGGAATTGTCCGTCGCCAAATTCTTATCGGTGTCCACATTTTCCTCATCTACCACTTCCATCTCACTTGGGTTGCTTTTTTCTGGCTCCTCATAGGGTAGTGGATCCAAGGCGTTAATGTTTTTAACCTTATCTGCCGTTAATTGATTACCTAAAGCTTTTATTCCCTTTATAGCTATAAATTCTTCTAGTTCAACGGTTTGATTTGGCTTGGCGTCCTTTCCTCTGGGTTTAACAAATTCTATTTCAATAACTGGTTTCCAGTCGGTAGAAATGAGCTCCAAGAAAGATTTTGGGTGCTCGGAAATAAATAGGTCTTCCCTGTTTTCGTTCTCTATCAGGAAGCGTTTAACGTAGTAGCGCTCTTTTTCTCCTTCGTAGTATACGGCAGACAGTGGTTTGTTGGGGTTCCATTTTTCCAACACTATCATATCCTCATCAAAATGTGTGGATAGGTTGGGGGTAAAGGTTTTGGCAACTCCTTTTTGCGTGACTACCAAAAGCATGTCCTCTCCTTTAAATTCTCCTAGTAGTTCCCCTCTGCCGTCTACATTTAGTCTGCGTACCACCTCATCGAACCATATTTTTCTAGGTTTTAGGGTGGAGACGCCTTTTTCTTTTAGTTCAATCCGCTTAACGGAGTATTTGGTGACGATGTTTCCTTTGGAACCCCTGCCCTTTATTAAGACATCGGCAAAATCAATATCCCATTTTAATTTTTTGACACTGCCAACCTGTCTAAGGTGTACGGTGATTACTTCTGCCTCCCCATTGGGGTTGGCGGTGAAATAAAGTACCTCGGATTGGGGCTTTCCTGTGGTAAGGTCGTAAAGTTTGTCCCTGGTTACACTGGTTACGTTGAATCTCTTGATGTAGCTAGCGCCTCCCTTACCGTCTTTGTAGATCATATTGTAAGTGGTTCGCTTGTCTTTCTTTTTGAATACGGCGACGTGAATAATATTTTTTCCTACAAAGATTTTGGAATCTACCTTGGCAACCATCATTTTTCCATCGCGGGTAAATACGATGATATCGTCTATATCACTACAGTCGGTGACGTATTCATCCCTTCTTAAGGAGGTGCCTACAAAGCCTTCTTCCTTGTTTACGTACAGTTTGGTGTTTCTGATTACCACTTTTGTGGCTTCTATATCGTCAAAAATACGGATCTCCGATTTTCGTTCCCTGCCTTTGCCGTACTTTTCTTTTAATGAATTGAAGTAGTTGATAGCGAATTCAATAAGGTTGGCTAAGTGGTGTTTTACTTCAGCTATTTTTTCTTCAAGACTATCCAAGTATTGCTGTGCCTTGTCCAGGTCAAATTTGGATATTCTCTTAATTCTGATTTCGGTAAGTCTAACAATATCTTCTTCGGTAACCTTTCTTTTTAGGTGTTTTGTGTGAGGGGCAAGTCCCTTGTCGATAGCGGCAATCACCCCTTCCCAGGTCTCTTCCTCTTCAATGTCCCTATATATTCTATTCTCGATAAAGATGCGCTCAAGGGAGGCAAAATGCCATTGTTCTTCCAGTTCCCCTAGTTGGATTTCCAATTCCGATTTTAAAAGTTCCACGGTGTAGTCCGTAGAGCGTCTTAGCATCTCCGTCACCCCTATAAAAAGTGGCTTGTTGTCTTCTATGATACAACCCAAGGGGGATATGGATGATTCGCAAGAGGTAAAGGCGTATAGGGCATCAATGGTTTTGTCCGGGGACAGGCCAGAGGGCAAGTGGACCAAAATTTCCACTTCGGCAGCGGTATTATCCTCTATCTTTTTGATTTTTATCTTGCCTTTGTCATTTGCTTTTAGGATGGAATCTATTAAAGAAGAGGTGTTGGTTCCGTAGGGTATTTCTTTGATTACCAGTGTGTTTTTGTCTAGTTGTTGTATTTTGGCCCTGACCCTGATCTTTCCGCCTCGCATTCCATCGTTGTAATTGCTTACGTCTATGACCCCTGAAGTTGGAAAGTCGGGAAAAATACTGAATTTTTTTCCTTTCAGGTGTTTGATGGAGGCGTCTATAAGTTCGTTGAAATTGTGTGGTAAAACTTTTGTGGATAATCCAACTGCGATTCCTTCTGCCCCCTGTGCCAATAGTAATGGAAATTTAACAGGGAGGTTTACCGGTTCTTTTTTTCTGCCATCATAAGAAAGTTGCCATTCCGTAATTTTTGGGCTATAGACTACTTCAAGCGCAAATTTGGTTAGTCTCGCTTCAATATACCGGGAGGCAGCTGCGCTGTCCCCTGTTAAAATATTGCCCCAGTTCCCCTGGGTGTCTATAAGTAGGTCTTTTTGTCCAATTTGAACCATGGCATCCGCTATACTGGCGTCTCCATGGGGGTGGTATTGCATAGTGTGTCCCACAACATTGGCTACCTTGTTGTAGCGGCCGTCGTCCAATTCCTTAAGGGCGTGCATTATTCTACGTTGAACGGGCTTAAAGCCATCTTCAATGGCTGGTACGGCCCGTTCTAATATTACATAGGAAGCGTAGTCTAGAAACCAATCTTTATACATTCCCGTAACCTTGGTCAGGGTATTTTGGGAAGCTTCCTGCTTGTCTTGGGGTATTTCGTTCAGTTCTTCGTTCTCTTCCATAAAGAAAGATTCGTGTTAGTTTGGCCTGCCCGCAAGCAGACTGATTTATATTTGGTTTTCTTCAACTAGGTCAACCTCTACTTTAAGGTTGTTTATAATGAATTCTTGCCTATTGGGAGTGTTTTTGCCCATATAAAACTCAAGCAAGTTTTCAATGGACATGGCTTTGTCCAGCATAACCGGCTCCAATCTAATGTCTTCTCCAATAAAATGTTTAAACTCATCCGGGGAAATTTCTCCAAGCCCTTTAAATCGGGTTATTTCTGGTTTTCCACTTAATTTGTCTATGGCCTGTGCCTTTTCTTCCGGACTATAGCAGTAAATAGTTTCCTTTTTGTTGCGGACACGGAAAAGTGGGGTCTGCAGAATGTATAGGTGGTTTTCCTTTATTAGCTCAGGGAAGAATTGCAGGAAAAATGTAATCAGCAGCAAGCGTATGTGCATACCATCCACATCGGCATCAGTGGCGATAACAATTTTGTTGTACCTTAGGTCCTCCATGGAGTCCTCTATGTTTAAAGCGGCCTGTAATAGGTTAAATTCCTCGTTTTCATAAACTATTTTTTTGGACATCCCGTAGGAGTTTAGGGGTTTTCCCCTTAAGCTGAAAACGGCCTGTGTATTTACATCCCTGGATTTGGTTATGGACCCGGAAGCTGAATCACCCTCCGTGATGAACAAGGTACTTTCTAAGCATCGGGCGTTCTTGGAATCTGCCAAATGCACCCTACAGTCCCTTAGTTTTTTATTGTGGAGACTAGCCTTTTTTGCTCTGTCCTTGGCTAGTTTTCTAATTCCCGAAAGTTCTTTACGCTCCCGTTCGGCCTGCATTATTTTCCGTTGTAGCTTTTCGGCCGTTTCAGGGTTTTTATGTAGGTAATTGTCCAAGTGTTTGCCTACAAAATCATTTACATAGGTTCTTACAGTAGGCAAATCGCCACCCATATCCGTGGATCCCAATTTGGTTTTGGTCTGACTTTCAAAGACGGGTTCCATGACCTTTATGGCTATTGCGGATATAATGGACTTTCTAATATCCGAGGGATCGTAATTCTTACCATAGAAGTCGCGTACAGTCCTTACAATGGCCTCCCTGAAGGCAGATTGGTGCGTACCGCCCTGTGTGGTATTCTGTCCGTTTACAAAGGAATGGTATTCCTCGCTGTATTGTGTCTTGCTATGGGTGAGGGCAATTTCAATGTCGTCTCCCTTTAAGTGGATGATAGGATAGGCCATATCCTCCATACTGTTGTTGTCTTCCAGTAGGTCTTTAAGGCCATTGGCGGAGTGGAATTTCTCCCCGTTGTAAACAATGGTTAGGCCTGGATTGAGGTAAACATAGTTTTTGAGCATGCGTTCTACATACTCATTCCTATATTTGTAATTTTTAAATATGATTTCATCAGGGGTGAAGGAAACTTTGGTCCCTTTTCTCTTGGAGGTGTCCTCGGGGCCGGTTTCCGCTACAAGATTACCTTGATGGAATTCTGCTATTTTTAGTTTGCTCTCGCGGGAGGACTCAACCTTAAAAAAACTGGACAGGGCATTGACGGCTTTGGTACCAACACCATTAAGACCGACTGATTTTTTGAACGCACGGGAATCATATTTGCCCCCAGTATTCATTTTGGAAACCACATCCACCACCTTTCCCAAAGGAATTCCCCTACCGTAATCCCTAACGTTTACGGTGTTGTCCCTAATGACAATTTCAATGGTTTTTCCTGCACCCATAACAAACTCATCGATACAGTTGTCAATGACCTCTTTTAAAAGAATATAAATACCGTCATCAGCAGAAGAACCATCACCCAGCTTACCAATGTACATTCCCGGGCGCATTCTAATATGCTCCTTCCAGTCCAATGAGCGTATGTTATCTTCTGTATATTGGGTGTTATCTGACATGATATAGGGCTTTTTTCAAAGTGTTGCTAATATAGGAAGTGTTGTAAAAAGATGAAACCCTTAAGTGTTAAAGTAATTAACAAAGGGGGGAATGATTTGTTGATAGTAAAGGGTTTGTTTTTAGGGAAACCTAAAGGTTTCAACAATAATCAAGAGCATCTTGGCAACTATTACCAGACGCATATTGGGAAAGATACCAAAAAAAAGGACCGATCGTCAAAAAAAAGTAGTACGACTTTTAGTAGTTCGTGAAAATAAGCGTCTCAAGGTTAAATGACGAAGTTGTTATGTCTTCTTTTTTTGCAATGCCTTCATTGCTAGATAGCTTTCCAGTATGGGAGGGGGTGGAACAAAGAAGGTTGCACGCTAAAAGGAGGGTGGGTGTTTAAGGAACTAGGCTGTTTATAATAGCTTTTTTTACTTCATGGCCTCCTTTAAATTGTATTAACTTAACCTTGTCCTTGAATAGCAAATTGGCTTTGTATAGTTCCTTTTTCCGTCGTTCTGGGGAGAGGAAATTATCCTGATCGCCCACTACAATTTTAACCTGGGAATTTTGAATGCCCTTAAAGTTAAAATCACTGGGGGTAAGTTCTTCGGGGATGCCACCGGCATATAGTATCAACTGCGTACAGGGTATTTTGTTTTTGGCCACCCACCTAGTGGCAATAGAAACCCCTTGGGAGAATCCAAGGACAATGAGCTGGCTATGATCGGGAATGTTTTCGGCCGTATAGATACTATTTAGGTAACTCAATACGTTCCTTGTTTCCATTTCCCTGTTTTCCCTGGTGAGCCAACTTGCGCCCACGTGTTTAAACTTGCTGTCCAAATAGTATTTGGATGGGGCTTGAGGAGCAATGACATAATGCTTTTCTTTGGGCAGTTCGTTAAAATACTTTAAAAAATATCTGCTCAAGTGCCCTATTCCGTGCAGCACTATCCAAACATATTCGGTTTTTTCATTTAGTGAATTTAAGCATTGGTAGGTATTGGTACTGCTGTATGAAATTTGCTTTTCTTTGCGGTCCATAAGAACTGTTTAGGTATAGAGTAAGGCAATAGTTGTATTTTGAATGCTTAATTTTACAAAAAAATAATTGATGAACGAATACAAAGAAAAAATACTGAGAATTTGTAATGAAGCCAATAAAGGAACGCTAATGGAGACCTTGGGGATAGAATATGTGGATGTTGGCGAGAACTTTTTGGTGGGAAAAATGCCTGTTACTCGCCAGGTCCATCAACCTGATGGTGTTTTGCACGGAGGGGCCACGGTAGCCTTGGCAGAAAGTGTAGGAAGTGCTGCTTCGTATATATTTTTGGATTCAAAGAAATTTTTTGTCCGTGGTTTGGAAATCTCTGCCAATCATGTGAAGAGTGTTCGTGAGGGAGAGGTTTTTGCAAGGGCGGAAATAGTCCATAAGGGTAGAACTACCCAGCTATGGGATATTAAGGTGACCGATTCCGACGCTAACCTAGTATCCATTTGTAAACTAACTACCATTTCCTTACCTAAAAAATAGTATGTCTGTAAGTATTTTGGATCGGGTAGACCGGCAGTTGTCCAATAGCTTGCCGGTAGTGGCTTATCGTAAACCTAATGAGAAAAAGGTTCGGGTGGTTTTGCAGAGTAATGCCGAATTGCATTATGTGGAAAATTATTTGGAAAGCGGGTTTGTTTTTGCTCCTTTCAACTCTAAGAATAGAGCCGTCCTAATAGAATGTCATGAGGTTTTTGAAGGGGATTTTGATGGGGGAACTACTAATTTGGCCCCATTTGTTCCTGTTAATGGTGAGAAGGATTTGCACAGGGAGAATTATCTAGCTGCTATTAAGAAGGGAATTGCATCAATAGCCAGCCGAAAATTGGAAAAAGTGGTCCTGTCCCGTGTTTTGGAAGTGGAAACCCCTAAGAAACCCCTTACTTTGTTCGAGGAACTGCTAAACCTATACCCAACTGCCTTTTGTTATATTTGGTTTCACCCTAAAATTGGACTATGGTTGGGAGCAACACCCGAAATTTTTCTAGAAATGGAAAACCATCGTTTTAGGACCATGTCTTTGGCCGGTACCCAACTGTATCAAGAGGGAGAAGATCCTAAGTGGGGAATTAAGGAGTTGGAGGAACAGGAGATGGTAACCAATTTTATCAAGGAATCGCTATTGGGTAAAGTGGCCTCCCTGAAGGTTTCCGAGGCCAAATCCACCAAGGCCGGCAACCTCTGGCACATAAAATCGACCGTAACCGGGGATATGGGAAAATTTGGTCTAGCCGAAATTATAAATGCCTTGCACCCAACCCCTGCAGTTTGCGGAGTGCCCAAAGAAGGGGCAAAGGAGTTTATTTTAGACCACGAGGGTTATGACCGAGAATTTTATACGGGTTTTTTGGGGGAATTGAATTTTAAGGAAGAGGTGCGGAGACCTACAACAAGAAGAAACCAGGAAAACAGGGCATATAGGACCATAAAGAAAAAAACCTCATTGTATGTGAATTTGCGATGTATGCAGTTGGCGGATGAGCTGGCTAAAATCTACGTAGGAGGGGGCATCACCGGTAGATCTGTCCCAGAAGACGAATGGGAGGAGACCAAGGCCAAGAGTAGGACCATGCTAAATATACTTTGTAAGTAAACTAATAGAGAATTGTTTTGGTTTTAGAATTGGGGTAGTTGTATTTTTGTTCCAATGAAATATTCCAGTATTCCCGCCGCACAGTCTGTTGTAGACCATTGTAAAGCCAGAGGTATAAGCAATATAGTTATTTCTCCAGGTTCAAGAAATGCCCCATTGACCATAGGGTTTTCTGAAGATCCCTTTTTTAATTGCTACAGTATTGTAGATGAGCGTTGCGCGGCTTTTTTTGCCTTGGGAATGGCTCAGCAACTTAAAGAGCCTACTGCCGTTTTGTGTACTTCGGGAAGTGCTTTGTTAAACTATTATCCTGCTATTTCAGAGGCGTTTTACAGTGATCTGCCACTAGTTGTTATCTCGGCGGATAGACCAAGCTATAAGGTGGATATTGGAGACGGACAGACTATAAGACAGGAGAATGTATTTGAAAAGCATATTGGCTATTCTGCGAATCTGAAGCAGGATGTGGTTCATGCCACAGAAAGAATAGCACAATATGATCCAGATCAATTGGCGGGGCACAGCTTAGAGGAAGCACAGCTACTGGTGCAACAGTACAATGATACCGAATTGGACAAGGCTTTAAACATGGCCTGTACGGATAACAGCCCTGTACATATTAATATCCCTTTTGAGGAACCTCTTTACCAAACAGAGGATAAGCCAAGGGTGGTACCTCAAATCCATTTCATAGAAGGAAAAGGTAAGTCGGTGCCAGCGTCCTTGGGGAAATACAGGGATATATGGAAACAGGCCAGGCGAAAAATGGTTTTGGTGGGCGTTCTTCCCCCTAATACAATAGAAAAGGAATTTTTGGATATTTTGGCGGAAGACCCTTCGGTTGTGGTATTCACGGAATGCACCTCCAACTTATCCAACCCTAATTTTTTTCCTAATATAGACAGCATACTGGCTCCAATAGAAAAATCAGGAAATAGGGAGGAGTTGTTTGGATTATTGCAGCCAGAGGTGGTCTTAACTTTTGGGGGACTTGTTGTATCCAAAAAGATCAAGGCCTTTTTGCGGGCGTATCCTCCCGCCACGCATTGGCATGTTGATATAAAGAAAGCGAATGACACCTTTTTTTGTCTTGGTAAACATTTTAAGACCGGTCCCAATGATTTTTTGAGAGGGTTTTTGGATAAGACCACTGTTGTTGAGAGAGGCTATAAAACTTTTTGGGCCGCTAAAAGGGAGCATTATAGGATGCAGAGAGAACGTTATCTAGGAAAAATACCTTTTACGGATCTGTGGGCGTTCAACTATATATTGGAGAGCATTCCAAAAAATTTTCAACTGCAGCTGGGAAATAGTTCAACAGTGCGGTATGCCCAACTTTTTGATATAGATCCTTCTATAGGGGTTTTTTGCAACCGTGGTACAAGTGGTATAGATGGGAGTACTTCAACAGCTGTTGGTGCCTCCGTTTATAATGAAACACCTACTTTATTGGTAACGGGAGATCTAAGTTTTCTATATGACAGCAATGGCTTGTGGAACAATTACATAAGGGCCGATTTTAGGATTATCGTTATTAATAATGATGGGGGAGGAATATTTAGGATTTTACCGGGTAAGGAGGAAACCCAAAATTTCAATACCTTTTTTGAAACCACCCATAATTTAAATTTGAGATCATTGGCGGAATTATACGGATTTGGTTATGAAAGTGTTGCAGAAAAGGAAGATCTAAAAGAAGCCTTATATCATTTCTACAAAAGCTCTGAAAGACCTAAAATATTAGAGGTTAAGACTCCTAGATTATTGAATGATAAAATTTTGCTTAGTTATTTTGATTTTATATCTTAGGGAAATAAATCTAATCATTAAGAACAATATTAATTATGAGTAAAAGAGACGAATTAATTGAAAAGTATGCAGCAG
The DNA here is from genome assembly GCA_963972175.1 of uncultured Arenibacter sp. Classification (GTDB taxonomy): domain Bacteria; phylum Bacteroidota; class Bacteroidia; order Flavobacteriales; family Flavobacteriaceae; genus Arenibacter. Next base: position 28,107 of record CAXAVP010000005.1, on the reverse strand, counting down.
ACATAAAGGAGAAATTTGGTGAGACCCCTAATATGGATTTATTGACTAAGGTAACAATTGGTTTGGGGCCATCAATTTACAATATGGATGCCTCTAAAGTCTCCGGTTCGGACGAGAAGGAGTTGGAAACGGTTAAGAAGAACTTCCTGATGAAGAAATTAGGTTTAAATGACGGCCCACAGTTGATGGAGGCCATTAAGAGTGTTACCGATAAATACGGAAGCTCTGTTAAAAGTAAGCACAGGGCGGTAGTTTATTATATGTTGGCCAAGCATTTTAATAAAGAATCGGTCTATAACAAATAAAATCTGCATTACTCAATATATACAGCCGCTCCTTAAAAAGAGCGGCTTTTTTTTATTGGGATTCTTTTTAAGTGTATTTTTGCCCTATGATAGCACTAGGAAAATACAATAATTTAGAAATACTGAGAGACACCAGTGTGGGTCTCTTTTTGGGCGATGAAGAAGGCAATGATGTATTATTGCCCAATAAGTATGTCCCAGAAGAATTTGAAATTGGTGATTTCATTGATGTTTTCTGCTATTTGGACCATGAGGAGCGTGTAGTGGCCACCACTTTGGAGCCTTATGTAATGGTAGATCAGTTTAGGTTACTCCAAGTGGCCGAAGTTAACGAATACGGAGCGTTTATGGATTGGGGCCTGGAAAAACACTTGTTGGTGCCTTTTCGTGAACAGCGCAATAAAATGCAGGAGGGACAATGGTATGTGGTGTACTGCTACCTGGATGAGAAAACAGATAGATTGGTGGCATCCAATAAATTGGATAAATTTTTGTCCAATGATACCCTAACAGTAGGGGAATTGGACAAGGTAGACCTCGTGGTGACCAGACTGACCGATTTGGGCTGGGAAGTGGTCATTAACAATAAACACAAAGGACTGGTCTACTCTAACCAAGTATTTAGGAAAGTGGCCATAGGCGATATGCTAACTGGTTATGTTAAAAGTATCAGGCCCGACAATAAGATCGATATTAGTCTGCAGCCAATAGGAACCGATAGTTTGGAACCCACCGCAAATTTAATTTATCAGAAGTTGGTGTCCAATGGAGGGAGCTTGCCCCTACATGATAAGTCGGACCCAGAGGACATTAAAGCGATGTTGCAGATGAGTAAAAAGATGTTCAAAAAAGGGATTGGTACCTTGTACCGCGAACGTAAAATAGAAATTGGAACCGATGGGATCCGCTTGGTCTAGTCATACTTTGGTTTAATTGATGGTCTATAAGAGTTGGGAAATCAGTGGATTGTAAATCTTATGCTTAAAATATTTGTTGTTTTGCAATAAAATCCATTACTTTTACAACAAGCTGAATGAAAAAGCGAGCTGGTCAATGTTTTTTCATTACATTTAAAAAATTCACCCTTTAAAACAAGAATTACTATGCCCTTCATAGAAGAAAGTGATTTATTGGAATTGCATAAGGATATAGACAAGGCCCAAATTATAAATGAGCGTCTATTAGATCAGATAAAGTATAAGAATAAGGAACTAAAACGCAGTAAGATACAACGTAATCTATTTGGGATTGTAACGGTACTTTTTTTAATAGGTACCCTGGCGGTTTTTTCCTATAACGCCGGATTTATTAGGTCGTCCAATTACGAAAACAGAAACAATCTATTGGTGTCCATTGATAGTTTGGAAGTAATAAAAGCTAGGATAGATAACCTTAAAGAGCAAAACGAAGAGCTTAGCTTGGTAAAGGAGTTCTATTTGGCAAAAAAGTTTCTGGACAAGGAAAAGATATATTCCGTACAGGTAAAATCCTTTGTGGATAATAATTTGACCCTGGCATCTGCATCCCTCAGTAATACTATTTTTGCGAAGACCCACCCATTCTATTCTTATTCATTGGGTAATTTTGAAACCTTGGAAGAAGCTAGGTCCTTCAGGTATCAATTGGTGAAAATGGGATTTGAGGATGCCTTTGTAGCCTCGTACAAAGAAGGAAAACGCATAGAAATAGAAGACCCCTACTAGTTTGTCTAAAATTAAAGCTTGGATCAATGCGGCCCGTTTAAGGACGCTTCCCTTATCGTTGTCCGGAATTATAGTTGGTACTGCCTTGGCGGGTATGTACGGTATGTTGCAATGGGATATTTTTGTGTTGGCACTTCTTACTACCGTAGTCTTTCAAATAACTTCCAATTTCGCCAATGACTATGGCGATGGGGTAAAGGGAACGGATAATGACAATAGGGTAGGGCCCAAACGTGCCTACCAAAGCGGACTACTTAGTGGGAAAGAACTTAAAAACGGAATCATCATTTGTATCCTTATCGCTGCTTTATTGGTCATTTGGCTCTTGTACCGCTCTTTTGGGACAGCGTATTTGCTGTTTACCTTAATTTTTGGAGGTTTGGGAATACTAAGTATTTGGGCGGCTATACGATACACCGTAGGGTCCTCTGCTTACGGGTATAGGGGATTAGGCGATGTCTTTGTTTTCTTGTTCTTCGGTTTAGTGGGGGTAATGGGCTCAATGTTCCTATATACAAAAGAACTGTTCCCTACTGCTTTCTTACCGGCCATCGCCATAGGTCTGCTGAGTACAGCAGTTTTAAATTTAAACAATTTAAGGGATTACGAATCCGATAAACTTTCCAATAAAAATACCCTGATAGTTAAAATGGGGGTCATCAATGGTAAAAAGTATCACCTAGTTCTTATCATGTTGAGTTGTTTATGTATGCTGTGCTTTACCCTATTACAATTCAATAATTGGATAAATACCCTTCATCTATTAGCGTTTATACCTATTTTTATGCATTTAAATGCCACCATGAACCAAAAAAACACGGTTCTCTTGGATCCCCAATTAAAAAAACTGGCCCTAAGTACCTTTTTGATGGCAATTCTCTTTTACTTTAGTTATAATAATTTTTTGTAATTTTGAGCTTATAACCTCTCAAATAACACAACTTTGGAACAACCAATTAGAATTCTTATTGTCGAGGACAACGTTATTATTGCAGATGACATGCAATCTATGTTGGAAGAAATCGGCTACGAGATCGTAGACAATGTAATTGTCTATGAACAGGCAGTGGAAGTATTAAAAAATAAGGAGGTTGACCTAGTGTTGATCGATATTATTTTAGCTTCGGATAAAACGGGTATTGACCTAGGCAAGCATATACGGGAAAACTATAATATACCCTTTATTTTTGTCACCTCCAACTCGGATCGGGCAACAGTGGAAAATGCCAAGACCGTAAAGCCAAATGGCTATTTGGTCAAGCCGTTTGAGCAGCAGGACCTTTATACTTCCATAGAAATTGCCTTATCCAACTTTACGGCCATAAAGAATAATGCCGGAGCGGAAAGTCAGGAAGCTGAAGATGACAAATTAATGTCTAACAAGGTCTTAAAAGACTCTATATTTGTTAAAAAGCAACATCTGTACTACAGAATACAATTTGGGGATATCCAATTTATAAAGGCAGATAATGTTTACTTGGAAGTTAACACCGTAGACAAAAAGTTCTTGGTACGTTCTCCACTCAAGGATTATTTGGAGAAACTACCTCAGCAGAAATTTTATAGGGCCCATAAGTCCTATATTGTGAATGTAGATCACATTGATGCTATTAATTCCAAGGATATTTTAATTAACAATACCTTGATTCCTATTTCCAAAGAATTTAAGGAGTTCATCATATCGGCTATGAATTCCTAATAGCCCTGTAATTATTATGTTTAGAGGTGCCCTAAGGGCACCTTTTTTTTGCGGTATATGCTCGGCTCATGGGATGGGAATATGGAACAGTGTATCATCTTTCCTTCTTGTAGATGAAATTCTTGGACCAATAATACCACTCAGGGACCATTTTTAGGTTTAGGGTGAAATATAGCAACTCCCCACAAATGGCTGTAGGATTAGGTTTAGTGGTAGTTGTAAGGTTAGGCAACCGCAACCGACTGTTCCATTTCCCTAAGTTTTTTAAGGGCCTCCGATTTGGAATTGACATTCAATTTCAGATATATATTCTGAATATGAAAATTAACCGTACTAGGGGTTACAAATAGGTTGTTGGCAATGGTCTTATAAGTTGCGCCTTGACTCAAATATTCAATAATCTGATTCTCACGTTCCGAAAAGGAAGCATATCTTTTGGGTTGGAACAGGGATATTATTTTCTTGGCGATGTCATTGCTGATCGTTGCACCTTCATATTTTATGGAATTTAAGGCGTGAAACAAACTACCTTTGCTTACCGGTTTGGTAAGGTAGCCATCGGCCATATTCTTAAAGGCTTTTTTTACGATTTCTAAATCACTTTGCGCACTTAACATAATGATTTTTACCTGGGAATCTTTTTTTCTAAAATGACCAATGCCCTCAATGCCACAACCATCTGGCATGGATACTTCGGAAACAATAATATCTGGCTGGGTTTTGTCGTAATCTTGAAGGGCTTCCTTGATAGAGCCATAAATACCCTTTAGGGAGTAGTTTCTATAGGTTTCAAAATAATACTCGTAGGCTTCATGGAAAGACAGGTCATGGTCTATTACAATAATTTTTAAAGGTGTAGGTTTCATGATTTGGGGATTTGGGGTGAACTAATAATTAATTTTTCAAAGGGTATGAATTTTAGTTAATATTAAATTGTTTTTACAATGAGCATAAATTTTTATTGGCAATCGCTTAAGTCGTCAGCGCTTTCTAAAAACTTAAAATTATGTTAATAAAAGTGTAAATATAGATAATATATTTCTAAAATGAATATTTTTTTCGATGTATTTTCCTACAAAATTTTATTATTGGGAATTTGTTGATTATTTAATATAAATATTTAATTATCAGTGAAGTATTGGTAATTATAATGTTGCTCCTAGCTGTAAGATTCTAGGCTGTAATTTGATTATTTTGGGTGTTTTAATACTTTTTTGACAAACGGCTATTTACCAAGAAGGGGGGATTGAAATTGTAGGAGTAAGCGTTTAATTAAGCCCTAAGACTTAGTGCTGTTTGGATTGTGATTTGGGGTAGCGGATTGCTTAGAAGTATTCTAATAGTCGTCCCCGTCTTCATACAAATTATCGGCGGTCGCAGTGGATCGGTATACTTTCATGATCCATTTGTCTTTTTGGTATTTACCTTCCAAATTGGAAGAATAGGCTACTTCGGCATCATTTTTTTTATTGTAATCTGCCAAATAAACGTAATACAGCCCGTTTATCTTATTATAGAATTGATGGGCCTCTAATCCCTGTTGTTTTAATTCATCTATAAACGAGTCTACATTTTCTTTGTTCTTATAGACATTGGCAATTATATAGTAACCTGATTTTACACCAATTAGGTCCGATTGTTGTTCCATTTTAATGGGTAACTTTTCGTATTTTACAGTCCGGGCATTGTTTATACTGTAGATGGTTTTCTTTTCCACTGCGGCAAGGGCAGTTTCAAATTCGGCATCGTTTGAGTCTTGGAAATGTGATTTAAGATTCTGCTTGATCTCGCTTTTTATGATGCCAACAAGCATATTAAATCGTTTGTCGAACTCCTTGTTTTGGGCAGTTTCCATAGAGTCTTGTCTTAAGATCAATTCGTCCAATATTAAGCGGTTTTGATAGGCGATGGTTTGACAATCATTTTGATCAACATGGGATTTTACCACTGCATCATTGCTGTTGTGGTCTATTATTACCCTAACAGTTTGTTCATTGGTCTTCTGGGTATTTACCAGCCCATTAAGTAGTTTTCTATTTTCGTAGGCAAGGGAGTTTTGACATTCACAGTTTTCGCTTTCTTTCTCTTTTAGCCTAAACATTTCACCTCCAGAGCCTTCATTGGTGTCGTCCTGGTATAGTTGTTGGCCACTTTGTACCTCGGCATTTTTTGAGGAATCATCCCTACTTTTTAGCTCTTGTGTAAGTTTTAAGATCTGTTCCTCATAATTTCTGGTGATTAGGTCAATTTTATTGTCCTCCTCTTTCTTACGTTTGTTCCTAACATTTCTGGTGAATTTTGTTTTTGGGGGTCTGGGTTTATAAGTTCCGGTAGTATTCCTATCGCTGCGAAAAGTGTAGGCTAGTGAAAGCTCATGGTTCCATCCAAGACTGGCACCATATTCCATAAAGTTCTTTTCAAAAACATATCCAATAGACATCCTTTTACTTAGATTGAAGCCTAAGCCCAAGGAAAGGCCGAATTTGTCATCAAAAGTTGATTGTAGCCAGCCATATTCCGGGAGGTCCAATAAAAATGATCCGGCAAAGGAGAACTCGGCGACCTCATTTCTACGCACCTCTAACAGTGGCATAATTCTTCCATTGGAAAACAAGCCTCTGCGACCATTTAAATCGTGGGTGTACTGCAGGGAAGCCTTAACGGTCTTGTCGCTAAATTCTGTTTGAACACTATTTGTTGTTTGATTATAACTGAGTAGGTTTTCGGCATATAGCCCAAAATCCATCGCACCTATCGAAAGGGCAATACCCGGTTGCAATGATAGTTTTGTTTCTTTTCGGGCATCAAGAATTTCTGGATCGTTTTCGGAAGCGATTATACGATTTTTGTCCAGTCCCTCGTTCAAATAGGTAATATTGGTCCCAAATGTCAATGTATTGTTTTCACTGAGTTGTACTGCGGTGGCGTAATTGGCGTTTAGCCCAAACTCCTGGACAACACCTTCCCAATGGGTATAGACCCCTATGCCAAATGCTGCTCTATCATGTAACCTGTTGCTGAAGCCTAAATAGTAATTCTGATCATTATCCGCAAAGGTGGCATATTGGTTCCTATGTAGGATATTGATATAGCTTTTATTTTCCCGCAACAACGAATAAGCCGGGTGGATTAAAAACCGGTTGAATACCAATTGGTTGTGGTAAGAGGTATTGGAATTGAATTCTGAACTAGCCTTCTGGCCATAAGCAGCTCCTTTGCAAAATAAACAGCAAAATAAGGATAGGAAGAATACCTTTGTTAACATGGCAACACTGCAGTTCATCCAACGGATTTAGTATTATCTCATAAAGCAATGGTTGTATGCCTACACTTACAAGATGTATAGTGTAGGGGCGTACTTTAACGTACCAAACAGCTACCTCCTAAGACTTCAGGAAAGTGTTTTAAATAGACCATTATTTTTGAGGGCACTAAGTTAACGGTATGTAGGTATATTCTTACTGTTATTTTATCATAGTTTTTCGCTTTATTAAAAAAATATGTGGATTTTCACTTTGTGTTCTAATTTTTTATTCCTCAAAAACCGAGGTGGAATATTCTATATTGGAATTTTCCTGAATTGCCTCTATACTGTTAAAGTCCTTTTTGTCCAGGCTGCGCTTACGTCTGTCATTGGAATAGGAAAAAGCAAGCTGCTGGGGCTTATTTGTACCGTCTCCGCGGTTAGACATTACATATGCCATACCGCTTTTAGCCATCAAGGAAATGGAAAAATCATCTTTATGACTATTTATAGGGCTACCCAGGTTTATGGATGGACTTACTTTTTTCCTGTCTACCTGTACCATATATACGTCCAGGCCACCAAAGCCATCGCGACCTTCGGAAGCGAAAAATAAGGAGGATCCTTCTCCAAACTTGGGGTAAAGATCATTGTCTGCCGTGTTCACTTTTTGCCCTAAGTTCTTTGCTGCCCCAAAGGAACCGTCACTTTTTATATCTGCTACATAAATATCGTATTTACCAAAAGTTCCGGGCATGTCAGAGGCAAAAAATAAGCGTTTGCCATCTGGTGAAATAGTTGGGTGAATAGTGGAGGAGTTATTTGGTGCCAAGGCAACCTCTTCTACGTTCTGCCATTTTCCATTAACCTTATTGGCCTTGAAAATTTTGTGAACCATTTGCTTTTTGGAGAAAAGTCCGTATAATGGCTTGGTGTAGGTGGCTTTACTAAAATAGGCCGTATTGCCATCTGCCGTAACTGCTACAGGTGAACTATAGGAAAACATTGAGTTCTTCTGTTGGTCCTTGCCCAAATTGTCTTCTATACCCAATTCTTGCAGTGTCAGTGCTTGTGGAGTGTTGGAATTGTCTTCTTGTAGGAAGTTTAACTCTTTGTATTTGTGTTGGGACCGAGGACTGGAACTTAGCTGTTCCTGGTCATTTTTTAGTTGGTAGTCGGCCATAACCTCGGCTACCCAATCTTTTTGCTCAGAGGGAGCATCTAGATTGGTGGACTTAATTTTATTTAAAGCATGGATATAGCGTTCCATAAACCCTTTTGATGTACTTTCATCTGTTGGTAAATCCATTAGTTTATGATACCAATAAACGGCCTCACCATAATTTTCCGCTAAAAAATTGGCATTGCCCAGATCCTGAAAAATTTCACTGTCCTTAAACCCCATATTATGGAGTTCCTCATAATATGCCATTCTTTTAGAGGTCAATTGGGAGTTGTCATCGGCGTAGGTCTTAGAGTGCTGTGCCGTAACCAATGAGCAGAATAGCGTAATAATGCATCCAAGGATCCCTTTGTAATTCATGGAATTGTTCATAGTACTCAATATTGGGGTGTTAAAGTGGACAAAGTTCCAAAAATGTTTGATACTAATTATTATTAAAATTTCATAGGTTTTGGTTTATTTTAGAAAATTTAAAGGGTGATATGGGGTGTTAATTAAGGGGGAATGGCATACTTTGTTTATGGAATGGCTTCTTTATGTTGGTTCTTGCCAATACCATCATTACAAATTCTTAAAATAAAAAAAGCTGCCTTCTTGGCAGCCTTTAGGAAGGTGAACTGAGGTATATTACTCAATAATACCTGCGCAACTTATTCTTTTTCCTGCATTTCCACTGGGCTGGGATACAAAATCATCTGTTCCTTGGTGTACGATAACGCCTTTTCCCATAAGATTTTTTGTAGGGTCATCACAGCCCAAACACCACTCGTCGGTAGAAAAGGTTACAGTGGCATTACCTTCGTCATCTGCGGTAAAATTACCAATATCCCCTCTGTGATAACCTTCGGCAGCCCCCCATTTACCGTGTTGGGAATGGGTTGGGTTCCAATGACCACCTGCTGAGGTTCCATCGGCAGCTGAACAATCGGCCTTTTCATGGATGTGGATGGCATGCTCCCCAGGTGTTAAACCGCTAAGTGTTGCCACCATTCTTACACTGCCGTTCGTTTCCGTAAAACTAGCAACTCCTTTAACATTGCTATCACTTTTTGGTTCCAAGTTAATTTCTAGGGCCTTTTCCTCAACCTCCAGTTGTAATTCTTCCATGGTCTGTTCTACTTCGGTCCCTGCTTCTTTTGCTTCTTTCTTAACGTCCTTGCAATTATAGGAGAGGCCCGCCAACAAGGCTAAAGCCAAAATATTAATAGGTTTCATCTTCGTATTTTTTTTTGGTGAATGATAAAATTATCAATTATTTGCGCCGTTGTCAACCTCCTAGATTATTTGCGTCATTGTTTATAGGAATTGCGTCAAGAATAAAGAAAATGGGTAGTATAAAAAATCCCCCTGCCAAATTTTGATCTGACAGGGGGACTTTAATTTATGCAGTTTATTACACTGTAGTATAATTAGGTTGTGCTTGGCACCAAATGTGCCAGGCAGGCTAAAGTTTAATTTTGTTGTACTAGAACATCGGCTTTTACGGCAACTTCACTCCAGGTCTTGCTTATGCCATCCTTACCGGTATGAAGGGCTTCACAGGCTTTGTTTATAGAGGCTACTGCCTCCAGGGCATTCCAGTTTTCCAAATTCATTACACCTGTGAAGGAATAACGGTCATCTCCGGTTTTTTCATATTCCAACGGTATGCTTTGGGTGATTCCATTTAAAGTGACGTCAATAGCGTATTCATCAGCTCCAATAGCCTTGAATTCACCAGAAATAAATTCGGTGTTTTCCATTACCCCAAAGAAGAATTCCAAAATTTTGGGATCCCTGGTACCTGTAGCATCATTGGTAAAGAGACTGCTAACAGGGATACTGAATTTTGTACCCTTCAAAGCCTCCATGGCCGTACTACCTGTATGGGTTTCGCTAAAATTTATTTTAGTGAATTCACCACCTACCGGCAATTTTTCAGTAGTCTTGTAGGCTGTGAAACTTACAACGGTAGAATCCTGTACCAAACTAAACTTTTCTGAGGCAGCCTCGGCTTCAATGGCCTGCCCTTCTTTTTCCTTTTTGGTATTCTTACAGCTTATTCCTGTAATCAATAATAAGCCCAAGCAGGCAAAAGCTATTTTTTTCATAATTCGCTATTTAAAATTTTAAGGATAAAGGTAAACATAATATGTAATGTCCAGCAATTATTTGTAATGATTTAAACAATAGATAATGTCATCATATTGCTTTTATAAAAAATAAACTCTGGCATTAGTTTTCTGTGAATTTGGTGGTTATCTCAATAGTGTTGTGCAATGTTTTGTGCACGGGACACTTGTCGGCAATTTCCAAAATTTTTGCAATTTGCGTTTCATCCAAGCTGCCCGTTAGTTTGATGCTTCTTTGAAAGGTATCTATTTTTGCTTGGGGAGATTCACAATTCTCACAATCAGAGGCATGGGTTTTGGAATAGGAGGTATGGACTTCCACATTCTTCAAATCCCATTTTTTTCTTTTGGCATACATTTGTATGGTCATGGCGGTACAGGCCGACAGACCTGCCGAAACCAACTCGTAGGGTGAAGGACCAAAATCCTGGCCACCATAAGAAGTGGGCTCATCTGCAGTGAGGTAGTGATTTCCAACTTTCATCTGTGTGGTAAATCCATCCTCGTCGTCAAGGCTGGCTACCACTTGGTGGGAGGTTTCCAAAGATGGATTTTTTGGCAATTCCAGATAACGCTTAGACCAACTTCCTATGATCTCCCCTGCATAGGTGGCATCTTTGGAGTTGCTCATTAAATGGTCTGTACCATCCAAGCTAACAAAGCTTTTGGGGTGATAGGCAGCAACATAAATTTCCTCTGCATTTTTTATTTCTACAATAGTATCCTGTGGGGAGTGAAGGATCAAGAGGGCTTTCCCCAGGCTTTTTAGTCCGTCCAGGAAGTCATTGGATTTTAGATCCTTTAAGAACTGTTGTTTAATAGTGAAGCTTCTTCCTCCAATATTGACCTCTGCAAGCCCCTTGTCCTTAATGGCCTCCAAGTTGTCTTTAAAGATATGTTTTACATGCTCCGGTGATGAAGGGGTGCCAATAGTAACCACCGCTCTTACCGAACTAATATGTTGGGATGCCAAAATAGCGGCCGCACCGCCTAAAGAGTGACCAATAAGCAATGCGGGAGGCCTGTGGTGTTCCCTTAAATATTGGGCAGCGTCTACCAGATCTTCTATGTTGCCAGAAAAATTGGATTCGGCAAATTCTCCCTCGCTTTCCCCAAGCCCCGTAAAATCGAACCGCAACACCCCAAATCCTTGGGAGGTTAGGGCCCGACTAATATTTCTTATAGCAGAAAAGTTTTTGTTGCAAGTAAAGCAATGGGCAAATAAGACAAAATTATGTGGTTGCCGGTTTGCTGGCAACGCCAATTTACCTATTAGCGTTTCCCCTTTACTGTTCTTAAAACCAATCTTCTGAGTATTCATGATGCTATTTTTTTTTCAACATACTTCTTAAGTCGGGATTATAGGTAACACCTATCTGCAGTCTGTCATAATGGGCAGGGGAGAAGTGATTTTTTAAATAGCCAAACTGTAGGCTCATGTTTTCGGTAACGTTTACCCCCAAGGCAGCATAAAGACGGTTTTGACCAAATGTCTCACCTTGAAGGTTGATAAAAACTTCATCGTAGAAATTAAGAAAAAAGGTGTTGGTCAAGGGTAGTGTCAATTGTAAACGATACCTTGCTCTATGCTGTGTATCCTTGCGATCTCCAAAATCCAAAAAGCGTTGTTCCAAAGTATATCGATGTTCAAAATTAAACTGTCCCACTTTGTTCTTCAAGAAAAAACGCTGAAAAATACGGTGTTCGTAGAGATGTGTTTCGTTGGGGAATTCCTCAAAACTGCCATCGGTAACAATATAACCGTAGCCCAAGGTAGTACTTGCATTGGGGCTAATGTGGTAGTTAAGGCCCGTACGTAATAGTAATTGATTAAAATTTTTGGCTTGTTCATAATACCGGAACTGGGCTTCTGTATGGATACTAAATTTCTCGGATATTTTGTTGGTGCCAAAATACATATACCAGGAACCCAATTTATGCTCTCCGTTTTCTTGTGCAGTAGCGGTGATAGTTGAAATTAGAATTAGAATACCCAAAATTTTTCTCATAATGTTAATGTGTCTTTTGTGTTGATTATTAATATTTATAAAGAGCAGCCACCCTGGATCAGCATCTCTTTGATTTAGTTATAGTTCCAGGAATTTTTGTGTTGAATTTTTAATGGTAAAAGTATTATCGGGATGCAAAATTAGGTAATATTGCTTAAGTCCCAATTATTTATTTCTGGCGTTTTTGGCTATGGACTCCAATTTTTTATCAATCTCTTCCTTGGATAGCCATGTCCCCCTAACCATAACCCCCGAGATCTCTTTTAAGGCCGAAATATTGTTTAATGGGTTATTGTTTATCAATACCATATCAGCATCCATACCTTCCTGTATTTGCCCAAAGCTTTCTTCCATTCCAAAGTATATGGCCGGATTTTTGGTGCCCGATTGCAGTATTTCCAATTGGGTTAAGCCAGCTTCCAGCATCCCCTCTATTTCGTGGTGAATGGAAAAGCCTGGAACATTGAATAATTGAGGGGCGTCAGAGCCTAATAGCAGACCGTGGCCACTTTCTTGTAGTTTACGTATCAGGGCTCTCCTGATGGCGGTAAATTGCTCCCACTGTTCTGTGTTAAAATTGGTTCTCGGCGAGGTGGAGGCGTCTTTTCTTCTTTTCCAATCAGCTAGAGTGGCATCTGGCATATATTTCATTTCTGGTTGCTTTAACAGCTCGTCAGAAGAAACCGGGGCAAACCACCTTTCAAATAAACTTTGGGTGGGTACTACCCATACCTTGTTTTCCTTGGACAGGTGCACCAGTTCATCAATTTTATCGGTCTCCGCCAGTGGGGTGAAGGCATAACCGAAGAAACCATTTTCATTGGGATCTACCTCTTTGGATTCGGGAACTAATCCCTCCAAAAATCCGTCTACATGGTCTATGGAAGCGTATTGGCTCTTAAGGGCATGCCTAATGCCAACCATGACAGGGACGTGCCCGGCAAATGGAATGTCCACTTCATTTGCCGTTTGTACCATTTGGTCAAAAACCTCCAATTGCATACCCGGATGTATTTTTAGAAAATCGTACCCGTCATTTTTATAAGCGACAACTTTTTGCATGGCCTCTTCCTTAGTCTTGACCGAATTGCCGTTGAAAGACGGACTGGAAGTGAAAATTCTTGGACTTAAAATCTTTCCATCCAGGGCCTGCTCCCGTAATAACAGGTGGGATGGATGCCCCAGCATCCCCCGTATTGTAGTAATGCCGTTTGATAGGTACAAAAATAAGGTTTCCTTTATCCGTTGATCTGTAGTAGGGGGTTGCGGGATATGGGCGTGCATTTCGGCAAGACCTGGAATAAGGTATTTATCCTTTCCTTGGATGACATTGGTATATGCTTCCGGATAATCTATTGATTCCGCAATTTTTTTAATAATCCCGGAATCGATGACCACCATACGGTTTTGCAGTACATTGCCTTGGTCAACGTCAATAATGTTAACATTGGATATCAAAATGGTCGTAGGGCTAACTTTTTCCTTTGATGGTGAACAGGAAAAGAAGAATACAGCATAAAGAAGTACACTTATTTTTTTCATTTTATCTTAGTTTTAAGTTAATTGATATTTCCAATCACACAATATTAACAGGATAATGAACCTTACTGCTATTTCTTATTACAAGACAATTTAATACAAATACAACTATTTATTTCTTACATATATTAATTTAAACCTACCCTTGGAATTTTCCCGTTGGTCTACTTCAAAGTTCTTAATGGATTTTATTAAAGGAGTTAGTTTTTGAAAACCGTAATTCCTGGAATCAAAATTGGGTTGTTTTTTCTGCAACAGACTTCCAACGTCCCCAAGAAAGGCCCAGCCATCGTCATCTGCCACATCAGAAATGGTAGAGGCTATAAGTTTAATTTCCTTCTTGGTAATTTTATCTACATCGTCTTTCTTGCCCCGCTTGCTATCTGGGCTTTCAGAAGTACTTTCCCCAGATTGGTTTTTAAGGATCTCTATATATATAAATTTGTCACAGGCCACAATAAAGGGATTGGGAGTTTTCTTTTCCCCTATACCAATTACATTCATACCTGCTTCCCGCAATCGGGTTGCCAAACGGGTAAAATCGCTATCACTGGAAACAATGCAAAAGCCACTTACCTTGTTGGTATACAATATGTCCATTGCATCAATGATCATGGCGGAGTCCGTTGCATTTTTACCTGTGGTATAAGCATATTGCTGAATAGGTGTTATGGCGTTTTCCAGAAGGAGATTTTTCCATTTGGCCAATTTGGGGTTGGTCCAATCGCCATAAATTCTTTTTATGGTGGGGTTTCCGTATTTGGCAATTTCTTCCATCATTTCCTTTACGTAGGCCGATGGAATATTATCACCGTCTATCAATACTGCTAAGTTTACTTCCATTTAGTATTTTTTAAATTTTTATTATGTCGTATTCTATTTACGATGGATTGCGCGACTTTATATTGTCTTTACAGCGTTGCACTATTTCACGGATTCGCTTCTCCCTGGTTGCTGTCCTTTTTGCTTGTTTAAGCCAGTACAGATAACTCTTTCTGTAACTTCTTGCAAAACCATGGTAATTTTTAAGAGCTTCCGGCTCTTTGTCGAAAGCTGCTTGTAAATCGTTTGGGATAATCCCATTTTCAACATCATCCAAGGCATTCCAAGATCCATCTTTTTTTGCCGCTGCAATTTTGTTTAGTCCACTAGTGTGCATCTTGCCTGTGGCTATGAGTTCTTGCAGGTGTTTTTTGTTCAATTTGCTCCAAGGACTCTTGGGCTTTCTCGGGCAGAAATATTGTCGGCGTTTTCCGTCCCCAAGACTTTTTACCGTACTATCTATCCATCCATAACAGAGTGCAACTTTTACGGCTTCTTCCCAACGCATACTTTGCTGTTCATGCGTTACACTGTAAAAAATTAGGTGTACACCTTTATTGCTGGCATGATGATCATGAAGCCAAGTCCTCCATTCCGTGTGGGTCTTAAAATAATATTCTTTTATAATTTTCAAAAATTATATTTTTTCAACCTCAATATAAAAGTTCTTATCAACCTCTACGGACCGTACATCTTTTTTATAGGTATTTTTTTTCCAGTCCGAACTCGGGTAAATCCATTCCTCCCTACCATTCACCATAATTTTCAGGGGCATATCAAAACCATTTACAATATCCCTGTATCGGTAATGCAGCTGTTGCCCTTTAATTTTATATTCAAATATAGGCAATTGGGCATTACGCAAATATTGGTCAAAAAATTGTGTAAGATCAATACCGGATTGTTGGCTAATATAACCCTCTATTTCTTGTGTGGTAACCGTTTTATGATAAAATTCACTATTGAGCCCTCTTAATATGCCACGCCATTTTTCATCATCGTCTATAAGTTGCCTTAGGGTATGGAGCATATTGGCGCCTTTGGAATACATGTCACCAGATCCCTTATTATTAACATTATAGGTGCCTATTATTGGTTTGCTGTTTTTTATATTGCTACGGGTCCCTATAACATAATCGGAAGAGGCTTTTTTTCCGTAATGATAGTCTAGATATAGGTTTTCCGAGTAGGCTGTAAAGCTTTCGTGGATCCACATATCAGCTATGTCCTTATATGTGATGTTATTGGCAAACCACTCATGGCCAGATTCGTGGATAATAATAAAATCGAATTTTAGCCCCCAGCCGGTATCGGACAAATCCCGTCCCAGATACCCGTTCATATATTTATTTCCATAGGTTACAGAGCTTTGGTGTTCCATGCCAAGATAGGGAACTTCAACCAACTTAAATCCATCCTCATAAAAAGGATAGGGGCCAAACCAATGTTCAAAGGCTTCTATCATCAAAGGAGCTTGCTTAAATTGTTTTTCTGCCTTTTCCTTATGGTCCCTTAGCACGTAGTAATCCATGCTTAGTTCTCCTTTTTCCCCTGGATAGGTCTCCCCAAAGTGCACGTAATCCCCAATGTTTATGTTAACCCCGTAGTTGTTGATAGGGTTATCAACATACCAATGATAGGTTCTGGTATCCTGGTGATCCTCTATTTTTTTTAATCTACCATTGGACACGTCCATAAGATCTTTGGGGGTAGTGATACTAATGGCCATGCTATCTACCTCATCATACATATGGTCCTTGTTGGGCCACCAGATACTGGCCCCCAAACCTTGGCAGGAAGTTGCAATGAAGTGTTTGCCGTTGTCATCCTTTTTCCATGAGTAACCACCATCCCAGGGTGCGCGGACCGCCTCTTTAGGGTGTCCGGAATAGTAAACAACTACCTCATTGGTAGCTCCAACTTGTTGATTTTTCTTTAGGTTGATGAAATGCGCGTTTCCGTTGGAATCTACAGTTAAGGACTGTCCATCCTGGGTAACTTTCTGGATCTTTAAAGGAGGTTGCAGATCTACTTGAAGTCGCTGATGGGGACTTAAAACCGTATAGCGGATGGTATTACTGCCAGAAATGTACTTTTTATCCGGTTCTACTGCCACCTTTAAATGATAAAAATTGAGGTCCCACCAAGCTCGCTCCGGGGTTATGCTGCCACGAAGGGTATCCTGTTCCGTAAAGGCTTGTTCTTGTCCATAAGAGCTAAACCCTAAGGCCAAAAGTAATATTGCAATTATTTTTTTCATTTTTTAGATGAATTTGTCAATTAGTGTTATGTGCGTTTTTATATTTTCTCCATAATTACCTTATAATTTTGTTCGGAAATCTAACGGGGCTTTCAAAGCCATTGGCTCCTACGGCGGTAATCCCAAAAAAGAAATTGTCCAGGACTATGCCTTCCAAGGTGAATTCAGTTACATTTCCAACATATCGGCTATGGTCCCAGGTAGGGGAGGTGGTATCTCTCCAATATATTTTATAGCCTACTGCGTTGGGAACCTTGCTCCATTCAAATTTTGCAGCAGGGGCCACAATACCTCCTATTGCCAATTCTTTAGGGGCTGCTGGCGCCCAAGCCAGGGAGGCCAAATTAATGGCGTTGACCGCAGTTAATTTTTGGGCATAATCAAAATTTACATGCTCCAGGACATCCCCGTACGCTATGCCATTTTCTATCCGAATATCTTGGTGTTGCTGGCTGTAATTTTCATGTGCTTCCATAATTCTAATACCTGCGAATCCTAAATCGTTGAAGGGTCTATGATGCCCACCTCTTCCAAAACGATCCAGCCTATAGATCATCATAGGGTTCATCTCTGGCATATAGGTTTTTACGTTTTTGTACACATAACGTGCCAATTGTCGGGAAATACCATCTACCTCCCCTCCGTAAAACCTACGCATATTACGTTCATTTTCCGTTTCGGTTGGCGGCACGGGTTCCGAAAAGATTCTAAAATCAGTGTTGCTTATAATTCCGTCCACACCTTTTATATTACCAATCATGTCGTTATTGAAAACTCCAATAATATCCCATCCCTGTTCCTTGGCATACTTGGCCATTCCTTGTCCACCAAACAGTCCTTGTTCTTCTCCGGAAAGACCTAGGTAGACAATGCTATTGTCAAATTTGTATTTAGAGAGCACCCGTGCCGCCTCCAAGGTTCCGGCCATTCCGCTGGCATTGTCGTTAGCGCCAGGTGAATCGGAGGTGTAATCATTGGCGGCGCTGACCCGCGAATCTATATCCCCGCTCATAATAATATACCGGTTCGGTTTTTTTTCACCTCTCTGAATAGCTACCACATTCACAACCCAAACGTCCTTTGTAATGCGCGGGTTTGCACCTTTTTTTACAAAATTTCGCTGATAGGATATTTCCAGACAATCATTGCAGTCTTTGGATATTGTGCTGAATTCACTTTTAATCCACCTTCTTGCGGCACCAATACCCCTTTTGTTGGATAGCGTATCGCTCAGGGTATGTCTGGAGCCAAAATCCACTAGGGTGCTGATGTCTTTTTTTATGCGCTCTGCCGAAACATCATCTATAATATCATAGATGCGCGGATCTGTTTGGGACATAACCAAGGTGGTAAAAAGTAAAACAAAGGGAGTAAATAGCTTTTGCATAGTGTTGTTGTTTTGTTGTAAATAATGTACGTTTATTTGTAGATATAATGTCTTAATTAATGTGCCTGTTACCAAGGAATACGGCTGAGCCCAATACGGGCCCAATGGATAACAAGGTAAAAATATGGATTGGATCCAAGAAATTAAGGGCATAAGTTAGCAGTTGTATGCTTATAATGCTTATGCTAAAACCTAGACAATTTACTAAGGTAAGTGCAGTGCCTTTTAGTTGAACCGGAACAGAATTGGCTACCATGGTGGAGAACTGCGGCGAATCGGAGACAACGAATATTCCCCAGAGGCAAAATAATAATAAGAATATACTGGGGGGCAACATAAAAAATAGGGGGGAGGCAAGACACAGCCCGCCTGAGATTATCAAGGAGGTAAGGGCTATTTGTTTACTGCCTCGGCCAAGGGCCAAATGCCCTCCAACAGCACATGAAATACCACCAAGTCCAATTATGGCGAATGTCCACAATGAAATAGGAATATGGGTGTGATGGGCCTCATTAAAGGTTTTTAATGCCAAGGGTATAAAGGCCCAAAACGCATAGAGTTCCCACATATGGCCAAAATACCCAATTGCTGCCTTTCTGAAATCACTAAGACGGAACAGCCTAAACCCAGATCGCAACATTAAAACAGTACTTTCTTTTCTATAGGGGCCATCGGGGACCAAAAAATATAGTATACCTCCTCCTATCACCGCCATAAGGGAGGTGGTAATAACGACCAAGGTATAATCTTCCCCCAATTCCATTCCCTTAAGTAAATGGGGAAAGGAGGTTCCCACTACCAACGCGCCTACCAGATACCCCAAGGCCTTGCCCAACCCTTTTTCATAATAGTCGGCCGCAATTTTCATTCCCACAGGGTAAATTCCTACTAGAAAGAAACCTGTTCCCAATCTGGCCAAAAGGACAAGCCATTTAGAAGGGGTATCAAACAGCAACATGCTGTTGCATGCAGCGGCCAAAAGGGAACAGACAAGGAAGACCTTGGAGGGGGAAAACCTATCTACAATCATGAAAAGGGCAAAAACAAATGTTCCCAAGATAAAACCCAATTGCACTGAAGACAATACGTAGCCCATAATTTCCGGGCCCAGACCTGTTTTTAACACCAGCTCATCAATTATCGCGTTGCCTGCAAACCACAGGGATGTGCAACCAAATTGTGATAGAATAATGATAGGTAGTATGTAGGACTTCTGTTTCAATGTCACGGATTGGTCGTATTGGCCACAAAAATATTACCAGACACTTAAAAGTATAAACTTATATCTGTTGCCCTAACCTTTAAACATACTGTTAGCGCGTAAACCTATCTAACAGATCCCTAACATTTTTGATGCTATCCACATAATATCTGGCTTGGGTCTTTTGGCGGCCTACCTTAACCGTTATGGCCGTTTCCGGTAATTCTTGAAACATAAATTCGTCGGTCCAATCATCGCCAATAGCAAACACAAAGTCATATTCCTTTTCCGAAAATACGCGCATTGCGGCACGTCCTTTGTTTACATTGCTACTTTTTATCTCTATAACTTTATTGCCATTTAGAACACTAAGATCATCATTGGCAATAAGGCTCGTGAGCACGGTATTGAGTTCGGTAGCACGTTTTTTACCAAAATCGGGATCGGTTTTCCTATAGTGCCATGCCAAGGAATAGTTTTTTTCCTCAATAAAACTACCTGGGGTCCTATCCACAAAAGAATCCAACACAGGGTGGATTTTCTCCATCCAATCTTTTTTAACATTTTCAAGCATTCTAAACTCTTCCCCATTTTCTGAAATCCACACGCCATGCTCAACGATCATATTGTATTTTTTTGGTAAAAACCACGTGGTAAAGGTTTCCTTGTCCCTACCGCTTATTAAATACATATCCGTATTTTCCTGTGCCGCCAAGCGGTCTAAAAGATCATACATTTCCGGGTCTGGATTGGCCTTCTGTGGATCGCCGTGAAATCCGGCCAAGGTACCGTCATAATCTATAAACAATAGCCTTTTATTGGACTTTTCGTATGATTCCGTGACTTTCTGGATTAAATCGCTCGATAATCTGCGCGATTTATAGGAATGGTCTTTTTGCTTTTGGAGCTGTAGCGAGGTCATAAAGTCATTGGCCCATTTCTCCACGTTATAGCGTTCCAATCTTTTTTGTAAAATGGAATTTCTGGCCTGCTGCTCCTCTATTGGCATGTTGATTGCCTCATACAGGGCATCCGAGGTTTGTTCGAAATTATTGGGGTTAATAAGAAGGGATTCGTTCATTTCATTTGCCGAACCGGCCATTTCACTAAGAATGAGCACCCCTGTTTGATGGGTTCTCGTGGCAATGTATTCTTTGGCAACCAGGTTCATCCCATCACGGATTGGTGTCAACCAGGCTATATCACTGGAGGTGTAAAGGTCAATAAGGTTTTCAAACGGCATGGAGCGATAAAAATACCAAATTGGTGTCCAGCTTACCGTAGAAAATTCTCCGTTGATCCTTCCAACCAATTCATCAATTTCCTTTTTTAACAATTGATATTGGGGCACGTTGGATCGGGAGGGTACGGCCAAGATAATAAGCCTTACCTTTTCTTTGTACTGTGGGTATTTATTTAAGAAGTACTCAAAGGCATATAGACGTTTGGCTATTCCTTTGGAATAGTCCAACCGGTCTATAGAGAGTAAGAATTTTGCATCGGGGTCCGACTCTTTGTGCATATCCAATCGTCGTTGTAGCTCTGAACGTTGTTCTGGTCCTTTTTGGTCATGCTCCTTGGCAGCTTCATTAAACTTTTTATAATCAATTCCCATGGGGAAAGAGTCTACTTTAATAATACGGTCGTCCAGGTTAATTTCATTAAAGCTAACCTCCAAGCCCATTAAACGTCTTACCGAGCTTAAAAAGTGCCTCTCGTAATCATAGGTGTGGAAACCAATTAAATCGGACCCCAGTAATCCCATTAGGATTTCCTTACGCCATGGCAAAATTCTAAATATTTCATAGGAGGGAAAGGGAATGTGCAAAAAGAAACCTATGGAGATATTGGGACGCTTTTCCCGTACCATTTGAGGTACCAGCATAAGCTGATAGTCATGTACCCAAATGGTGTCATTGTCGTCCGCCTCTTCCAAAATGGCATCCGCAAATTTCTGGTTAACCGATCTGTATACGTTCCAACTATCCAATTCAAACTCGGAATACTGCAAAAAATAGTGAAACAGCGGCCATATGGTCCTATTGCTAAAGCCATAGTAAAAGCCGTCTACTTCCTCTGCCGTTAGGTTTACTTTGGAGGATCCGTGTTTTGCCAAAGCCTTATCTATCTCGGGAGATAATTCCTCAGGAATTTCTTCATCAGTTAGGCCACTCCATCCAATCCAAAGGCTGTCCCCGCCAGTATGAACCGATTTCATTCCAGTGGCCAGCCCCCCAACACTTGGTATTGCCGTGATGTTTCCTTTGTCAATTTGTAATTGTACAGGTAGTCTATTTGAGATTATGATAGTTTTGGACATAAATTAACTTATTAAGATACTATTGGTAGTAATTTTGCTTAAATTTCGGTAAAATCGAGGGTAAAACCAACTAATAGAAGTTTTTTAAAGCATAAAATTAACTATGGATAATTTAGATTACGGAATAATAGGAAATTGTAGGAGCGCAGCACTTATTTCTAAGAAAGGCTCATTGGATTGGTGTTGTTTGCCAGAATTTGATTCTTCTTCCATATTTGCCAAGATCTTAGATGAAAAAATAGGAGGTAGCTTTGAAATATTAGTGGATGACAGCTACACCATTGAACAGAAATATATTCCCAAGACCGCCATTTTGGTCACTAGCTATAGTGATGGGAACAATAGCTTTGAAGTACAGGATTTTATGCCGCGCTATTACCAAGAGCGTGGTGGCTACCATGCACCGCCCGAAATTATTCGTTATATAAGGCACATTTCCGGAAAGCCAGTGTTTAGGGTGTTGTACAATCCCAAATTGGAATATGCCATGGGGACAACCAATACCTATGTCAAGGAAAACTTTATTGCCAGCCTAACACATGAGGTCAAGTTTGACACCTTTTTCCTTTATACCTCCTTTGATAAGGAAAGGGTATTGGCACAAGAGGACATAGTTTTGGAGAATGACGGGTATTTTCTTTTGGGCTATAATGAGAAAATCTTGCTTCCCAGCCTAGAAAGGGTTTATCTGGAATTGGAGAGGACCAAGGTATACTGGTTAAATTGGTCCAATAGAACACCAACCTATAAAAAATATGATGCAGAAATAAAAAGAAGTGCCTTGACCCTAAAAATGTTAAGCTATGACAAATCGGGCGCGGTATTGGCGGCAGCAACTACCTCTTTGCCCGAGACCATAGGTGAGGTTAGGAATTGGGACTATCGTTTTTGCTGGATACGGGATGCCTCCATGGTAATTAAGGTGGTTTCCCAATTAGGACATAAAAACATTGCCAAACGGTATTTGCAATTTATAATTGATCTGATTCCAGACAAGGATGAGAAGCTTCAGATCATGTACGGCATTAACAAGGAGAAAAAACTTACCGAAGAAACCTTGGATCATTTAGAAGGGTATAAGGGCTCTAAACCAGTGAGGATAGGTAATGCCGCCTATAAACAGCGACAGAACGATATCTACGGGATCCTTATGGATGTTATTTATACACAACTGGAGAAATTTAGCACGGAAATAGAAAATGGAGAAGAGCTATGGGGCATTACCAAAGGGATTGTCTGGATTGTTGGGAAACATTGGAAGGAGGCCGATAAGGGTATCTGGGAATTCCGTACCGAAGACAGACATTTTACCTTTTCAAAAGTGCTGTGTTGGACGGCAATAGACAAAGCTATTAAAGTGGCCGAATTTTTTGGAAAGCAACGCAAATTGGCAAAATGGAAGGCCTTGGAAAAAGAAATCAGGGAGGATATTCATAAAAATGCTTGGAACGAAGAAAAGCAAGCTTTTACCCAATCCTATGGCTCCAACCATTTGGATGCTTCTGTGTTGTTAATGGAATCTTATGGTTTTATAGACGCCAAGGATCCCAAATATGTGAGCACTGTATTAGCTATAGAAAAAGAGTTGAGCAACGATGGCTTGTTGTATCGATATAAAAATGAGGACGACTTTGGACTGCCGTCCTCTTCCTTTACTATTTGTACTTTTTGGTTTATAAACAGCCTGTTTAAAATAGGACATGAAGAAAAGGCAATGGAACATTTTGATCGCTTATTAAGCTATAGCAATCATCTTGGTCTGTTTAGTGAAGATATCGATTTTAAGACCAAAAGACTGTTGGGTAACTTTCCTCAGGCGTATTCCCATTTGGCCTTGATAGAATGTGCCATGAATTTTTCCAAAAAACACAGTGAAGTGGAAATGTTGCAATCCCTCCGGGACCACGACAAATAGGTGTGGTATTCTTGGGTTGAACCAGCTATTGAATGGGTAGGTTCAATCCCTTATAGAACATTGGTCCATGTCTTAGAACTTTTCAAACACCCCCAGCCCAAAAAGAGCAAAATCATATTTTACAGGATCCTGGGGGTCTAATTTTCTTAGATTAGCATCCAATTCTGCCAGGGCCTTGCCATCATTTTGCTTGCGATTAATAAGTCCAAGTTTTCGGGCCACGTTCCCTGAATGCACATCCAAGGGGCAGGATAATTGGGCGGGTTTGATCTTGTTCCAAAGTCCAAAATCTACCCCTGTACTATTATTTCTTACCATCCACCGCAGATACATATTTATACGTTTGGCGGCAGACCCTTTTAGGGGGTCTGAAACATGCTTTGTTGTTCTTGGTAAGTGCGGGAGCTCAAAAAAAATAGTTTTAAATTGAGAGATGGAGGATTGTAGGGAATCTTGGTTGGCATGTTGGGCAAAAACATTTTCCAACCCATGGTGATGGCTATAGATATTCTTTAAACTTTGAATAAAATAGATTAAATCTTCACCGTTAAAGGTTCGGTGTACAAACTCCTGAAGCGGCCCAAGGTCTTTTTCTTGGTGGTGCATTACAAAATCAAAAGGGGAGAAATCCATCATTTGCATCATTTGCCCAGCATTTTTTATAATGCTTTTACGGTTTCCCCATGCGATGGTAGCGGTGAGGAACCCGCTAATTTCAATATCCTCTTTTTTGTTAAATTGATGCGGGATCTGTATGGGGTCCGTTGTCAAGAATTCAGGGTGATTGTATTGTGCAACCTTAGTGTCCAAAAATTCTTTGAGTTCAGCGTTTGTCATGCCAAGGGGATATTTGCCAGTTTTGATAGTAGGAGGGGCAATACTAAAATGGCATTATAGGAAGCGTGTAGGCCTATAGACCAGCTGAGGCCAAGTCTAACGCGAACATATCCCAGTATGATGCCCAATATAAGTTGGGAACCTACTAGTAAGGGCGCAATATAATACACTTTCCCGTACAATTCAAAATTGCTTAAATGGACTAGGGCGAATAGAACAATGGAGAAATATAATGCGTATTTAAAATATGTTTTGTTACGGAACCAAACCAAGGGGCCTCTAAACAGGCATTCTTCTAAAATTGGAGCCAAGACTACACTCAAAAAAAGCAGCGCGTAGGTGGAGTAGGTTTTGAGCAATTTATCCATGGCATGCGGGCCAAGATCTATATTCAGCATACCCAAAAACCAAGTGTTAAAAAGTCCAAAGCAGAGCCCTAGGAGCAGGCCCCATTTAAGTAGGGCCACTGCAATTCGCAGCTTTAGGGTATAGGGTGTATGGTCCAAGGGGCTGTACACAGGTGTTTTGGTAAACAGCCAAACCTTACGGAGCAGTTTCATGGGGTTATGGTACCGTCTACCATGGTTAGCTTTCTGTCGGCCATATTGGCAAGCTCTTCATTGTGTGTGACAATGACAAAGGTTTGCCCAAACTTGTCCCTAAGGTCAAAAAATAATTTGTGTAGGTTGTCCGCACTTTCAGAATCCAAATTACCGCTAGGTTCGTCCGCATAGATAACGGCAGGGCTATTAACCAAGGCCCTGGCCACGGCTACACGTTGTTGCTCACCCCCCGAAAGTTCGTTGGGCTTATGGTGTAGACGGTGCGATAGGCCCAAAAAATCCAACAGTTCGGAGGCCCTAGCCTCTGCCTTTTCCTTTTTTGTCCCTTTGATGAAGGCAGGGATACATACATTTTCCAAGGCTGTAAACTCTGGTAGCAATTGATGAAACTGGAAAATAAAACCAATATGGTTGTTACGGAATTTGGCCAAGGACTTGTCGGATAATTGGGTTACGTCCTGGTCGTTTATAAAAAGGGTGCTGTTGTTCTTGTTGCTCAGGGAATCCAAGGTTCCCAAAATTTGTAGTAAGGTGGTTTTTCCGGCACCGGAAGGCCCAACAATAGATACTACCTCGCCCTTTTTTATATGTAGGTCTACTCCTTTTAGAACTTGGAGGTCACCATAAAACTTATTGATATTTGAAGCCTTGATCATTTTTTATAAATATTGGATGAAAGTAAACATTAGCGCTAAGATTACAAAATACCAATGCCATAGCGCTTCTCTTTAAAAGGCAAATAGCAGATTCTAAGGCCTGTTATTCAGGTGCGATATAGTTTTTATAATAATATCGTAATGATTATCTTGTGAATGATACTACATTTGTCATCCTATAAAAATCAATTGCAAATAGATAACTTGGTATTTTATCGGATAAGATTTAAGAACGAAGGTAATTTTAGGACAACTAATTTATGGCACCATACAGAAGTTTAGAAGAATATAATTTGGAGATTACGGACGAAGTGAAGTCCAGATATTCTTCCATTATTAATGAAATAGGGGAGGATATTTCCCGTGACGGTTTAATAAAAACTCCTGAGAGAGCGGCCAAGGCAATGCTTTTTTTGACTCAGGGTTATAAGCAGGATGCGGTGGAAATTCTTAAGGCAGCCATGTTTAAGGAGTCCTATGACGAAATGGTAATCATAAAGGATATTGAGGTTTATTCCCTTTGCGAACATCATATGTTACCCTTTTTTGGGAAGGCGCATATAGCCTATATCCCTAACGGACATATTGTAGGGCTAAGTAAGATTCCAAGAGTAGTAGATGTTTTTGCCAGAAGGTTACAGGTGCAGGAACGTTTAACCAACGACATTCTGGAGTGTATCAATAATACCTTAAAGCCACAGGGGGTGGCAGTGGTGATAGAGGCTTCGCATATGTGTATGATGATGAGGGGGGTGCAAAAGCAAAACTCGGTTACCACTACTTCTGGGTTTAGGGGGCAATTTGAAAAGATTGAAACCCGGAATGAATTCTTGAAATTGATCAGTTCGGACCTGCACTAAACACGCCAGCTATATTGTAGATGGAAAAATGGTGTTTTTTGATTAATAACTCCTTCATAAACTAAACGCTGAACCATGAATGCACCAAAAGACCACAAATTTAGAAATCTAATTTTGGGACTGCTTTTTGACGGCATAGGAATGTTATCTTTTGCCATTCCCGGCATTGGTGAATTTTCAGATATTATTTGGGCACCGCTTGCCGGTTGGTTAATGACCCGTATTTATAAAGGCCGAAAAGGACAGGCAGCGGGAGTAATTGCATTTCTGGAAGAGATAGTACCAGGTTTGGATGTTATACCAACCTTTACCATAATGTGGGTGTATACCTATGTGATCCGCCCTTCAAAAAAAGATAGAATTATTCCGACAAAATAAATTGAGTATCAACCTATTGTAAAAAGTGTTGGATTTTTCCTTCTAAAATGGAAGTTAATGTTGCTAATTATCTCTTCTATCTTTCTTAGTTTTATGTGATATTTAAAACTAAACCGAATGAAAAGAAGGAATTTTGTAAAAAAAACAACCCTGGGTTCCTTAGCAGGAATCCTTGGAATGGACATTGTATATGGATCCAAAATACCTGAAAATTATACCTTGTTGGGGTTGCAGGATCCGGATCCATTTCAGCTTTTCAATAAGGATAACGAAATGGTAGTGCTTAATAGCAAACCATGGAATATGGAAGCGGTGGCCCATTTGTTGGATGACAAGGTAACCCCGAACAAATATATGTTTGTCCGTAATAATGGATTGGTTCCCGAAGATATCAATAGTAAGGAATGGACCCTTACCATTGATGGGGAGTCCGTAAAGGAGCAGAAAACCTTTACTTTGGAAGAACTTAAATCCAAATTTAAGCATCATACCTACCAGCTCACCGTTGAATGTGGTGGTAACGGCCGTAGTGAATTTGATCCACCTGCCAAAGGAAATCAATGGACTATAGGAGCAGTGGCTTGTGCTTCATGGACCGGGGTGCGCTTAAAAGATGTATTACAGGAAGCAGGCATAAAGGATGACGCTGTTTATATAGGCTATCATGCGGTAGACCAACACCTTAGTAGGGATCCGAGTAAAACACCCATTTCTAGGGGTGTGCCCATGTCCAAAGCCTTGCAAGACGAAACACTGTTGGCTTTTAAAATGAATGGTGAAGACATACCCTTGGTCCATGGATATCCCTTGCGATTGGTATGTGGGGGGTGGCCGGCCTCTACCTCAGGTAAGTGGGTAAACAGGATCAGTATTCGGAATATTGTCCATGACGGGGCCAAAATGACCGGCACCTCTTACAAGGTTCCCTGTCACCCGGTAGCCCCAGGCGAGAAAGTGAAGGAAGAGGATATGTGTATAATAGAATCCATGCCGGTTAAATCCCTTATTACCTATCCCAAATCCGGGGCTATATTGCCCAGTGGTAAAAAATTGAACATAAGAGGTCATGCCTGGGCGGGGGAATTAAATGTTCAATTTTTTACCACTGGGCAATA
>CAXAVP010000004.1:0-38841 GCA_963972175.1 uncultured Arenibacter sp. | reverse complement strand
GGCATACACTTCAACAGGTACAGGGCTCTCCAATTTGGATACCTCTTTCATTGTACCGGTAATGACCACTTCGTTCAATTCTGAATTTTCTTCCGTTAACTCAAAGTTCACAGTTAAGGTATCCCCGCTTTTTAGGGTAATAGATTGATATTCCTTTTTATATCCAATAGAGGAAGCAATTAACTTATAGGTTCCCGGTTTAATATTCGTTATTCGGTATGACCCCGATAAATCGGTTATGGCGCCCATTTCGGTTCCTTGAAGAACAATGTTTACAAATTCCAAGGGGTTATTGTTTGAGGTTACTTTTCCCGATAGGGTGCCGTTTTGGGAAAACAGACAAGAACAAATAAGCATTGCTAAACCGGTAAGCATTTGTTTATGGGAATGGTTTTTCTTTAACATGTTTGAATATTTAATTTCGCAAAGCAAAATTAATAAGTTAGATTGGTCTAACAAATTATTTAAGGAAATAATTTTAGAAATTTTAGAAAGTGATAAGACTTTGCAATTGTTATATTTGCTGTATGAATTCGTTAGTTGAAGAAAATTATTTAAAAGCACTGTTTTCACTATCCAATGAGGATGGGGAGGTAAATGTTAATGATCTTTCCAAACGCTTGGAGATAAAAATGCCTACGGTTACCAGTATGATGAAGAAGCTTGCCGAAAAAGAACTGGTGCATTATGAAAAGTACAGACCCGTTCGTCTGAGCGAAATGGGGAAAAAGGCGGCAACCCATATTATCCGTAAACACCGGCTAACGGAAATGTTCTTAGTTGAAGTCATGGGGTTTGGTTGGGAGGAAGTCCACGACATTGCCGAACAGATAGAGCATGTGAAATCTCCGGTTTTTTTCAATAAAATGGATGAAATTCTTGGACATCCTTCTTTTGATCCACATGGTTCTCCCATTCCCGATATCAATGGAAACATTCGCGGGGAACAGTATCGCAAGTTAAGTGAATGTAAAAAGGGCAACAAGGTTAAATTTATGGCCGTTGCAAATTCTTCTGAAAATTTTTTAAAGTTTTTGAACACAAAGGGGCTATCCCTGGAAACCAAAATAGAAATTCTTTCTGTGGAACCCTTTGATGGAACCATGACTATAACCTATGGTGACAGACCACCTGATGTGTTTAGCAAAGTGGTATGTGATAAAATATTGGTTGTTTAGGAAGGACTAATACAAGAGCAATTCTATTTAAATAACGGTCTACTATCACTTCAATAGTTTTCCTGTTTTATGAGGCACTTCAACTATATGATATAATAACTTTTGGAGCAGTAGCTGTCTTAGTTAAGGGCATATTCGCTTCTACGCTAGCCAACGGAAGGCTTCCTCGTGCAAAATCCGATATATCTGCTTCTATATGAATTTTTTACTATCTGTGTCAGCTTGGTCCATACACTTGGTAATAATACAATACGAACTTACTCTAAGCGCTAATGTAAACACCTAGGATTTATTATATTTACTTCCGGAAAGGATAAGAGGTCATTCATTATAAATGAATGTCTATTAAAAATGAAATTAATTGTATGTTATATAGATTATTACTTCTATTTGTAATACTGACCAATGGGCTAATTGCACAGGAAAACAGGCTTGAGTGGGAACCTTATCACTCTTTGGGTATGCAAGACTTTCAAGGTCCTAAAACTGCTGTCAATGAGGATATAGACAACGTTTTTGTACAATCAGGGGTTACCCTTGATTTTGCATTTGAAATGTCGAACATCGAATTAATGTTCACTAAAAACTTTAATGATAAAGTGGGCTGTACCTTTAACAAGGATGCTGCGGTGATCATGGCTCCGGACAGTTTAAGGGCAAAGAGGTTGATAGCTCTTGTTTCGTATGATTTTGACCTCTCTGAGCTTTACGCCAGAAAGATTAGAAAAGAACTTTTTGAGAACAAAAAAACGTTTTCCGATGCATCTTTTTTTCAGCCTTATTTTGATAAAATGATAGCTGAACGCAATAAGGTTAGCTCCAGGGTCTATACAGAAACCGACTTTGGAATTAAAACTGCACTACTGGAAAAAGAACACAAAGCCGTTAAAAAAGAACTTACGGAACTTTCAGATTTCTGCAAGGAATGTAAACCACCAAAAAAACGAAAATAAACAGATTGAAATCATATATTCCCATAATCCATATCCAAGTGGAATATAGTTGGAATGCACTGTAACAGCATGCACTAGGCTTGGTTGTTTGGAATGATATACTTGAAACTTCTATCAGTTTTTCTCATAAGTCTATTTTTGATTGATAGGGATTACCCCATTAAATTCATCTATTTCTTAATTTTTCGATACAAAACAAATAACAAATCATAAAATAGTCATAGCTTTGCAACCGAAATGGGGTGCTTATTTTTAGATAGGCTGAGATGATACCCAAGAGTTTTTACTCTATACCTGATCCGGATAATGCCGGCGTAGGGATTTTGATACCACATGGCTATTCTGCCTTGGATATTTACTTCATCATTCCATTTCACTAATTAAAGATAGGAATTTGATGGAGGATTTTTTTACACATCTTACATGGTTACAAGCTTTAGGGACCGCATTTGGGGTTTGCCAAGTATTACTGGCTAGGAACAACAATATTCATAATTACTTGTTTGGGATAACGTCCATTTTGATCGGTATTTGGGTGCTTTACCAATCAAAACTCTATGCCGATATAGTATTGAACCTGTATTATTTGGTGATGAGTGTATACGGTTGGATCTACTGGAAATTTGGTAGGCAAAAAGAAGAAACGCCTATTTCTTATGCCAATGTACAAGAGCAAATCAAGGCTATGGGGATAGTGCTACTTTGTTTTGCCATAATGGTTTTTTGGCTTATGAACTACACCAATTCCGATGTGCCAATTTGGGATGCCGCAGTAAGTGCCTTCGCTTGGGCAGGGATGTGGCTTATGGCCAAGAGGAAAATGGAAAATTGGATATACCTGAATATTAGCAACATTATTTCTATCCCATTATTATTTTATAAAGAACTGTACATTTATGCTGGCTTAACCATATTCTTGTTTTTGGTGGGTACCTCAGGCTATTTTAAATGGAGAAAAATTGTTACACATGAAACTAGAAGACGAACAGTTGAAGCTTAGGGAACATTGTTTTGGGGCGGAGGTATTTTCCCCTTTGGTACAAGAGTGGATTAGAGATGGGAATCTGTGGAATATCTGGGTACCCAAGGCCTATGGTGGACTTGAGATGACCCTTTCCCAAGGCCTGGTCAAGCTAAAAGAGTTGGCCAGGATCGACGGAAGTTTGGGCTGGACCATTACACTATGCAGTGGGGCCAATTATTTTATAGGGAACTTACAGCAGTGTACGTCCCAAGAAATTTTTAATAATTCAGAATTCTCTCCTTGTCTCGGGGGTAGCGGAGGTGTTTATGGAATAGCTGAAAAAATTAATGATCACTATAAAATTTCCGGTACATGGCACTATGCCACAGGAGCACCATACCTTACGCACTTTACCTTGAATGCAGAAATTAGTGAAGATGGAAAAAAACTATTGAACAAGGATGGATCGCCAACAATAAAGTCATTTGTAATACCCAAAACTAAAGTGCGTATAATTGAGGACTGGAATACAATGGGACTTAAGGCAACCGCCACACATTCTTTTGAAGTAGAAGATAAGTTTATACACGAAAATTGCAGCTTCGTGTATAATGAATTTCATCTGCCCCATCCCATATTTAAGATTCCGTTTCAATTATTTGCCGATTTAACCTTATGGGTAAATTATATCGGTATGGCAGAACACTTTTTGGAAGAAGCTATAAAACTTGCACCTGAAAGAAATTTTGAGGAATTGGAAGATACTATTACCCTTTCCAATCAAAAGATTGCCCATTTTGCAGATGAGATAGAGGACGGTATACTAAAAAACATGGTCTTTAATGATAGCTACGTGAAGGAAATTCATGGGGAGGCTTCCAATATGGTTAAAAACATAACAAGGAGTATTGTTTCATTATTTCCTTATTTAGGGGTTAAGGCCAGTAGAAAGGAGGAGCAAATAAACCAAATTTTCTGTGATTATTTTACCGCTACCCAACATCATATTTTTACAAGGAAATAAAGGACCATTATTTACAATAACATTAATATACATTTGCCTTAAAATTGGGTGTTTACAACCCTAGTATTTCTCTATTTTAAATTCATTTTGGCGGTATTCCACTTTTTTAAGACCATCTTCTGGAAGATTTACCGTGGGTGACCAATTGTTTCAAGTCCCGCAAAACGGTGACAAAGGTCATTTTAATGTAACATATTAACTGTAAAGTTTAAATGATCCAAATCGCTGGTTAAAATAGCATATAAAATGGAAAATCTTGCTGTATTATTGGATTGGTTATCGCAATAACTTTGTCCATGTATTCTAAAAGTATGGAGTTATGAAAAGCATGAAGTTTTATCCGGCAGTATGGCAAACAATGGCATTTGCATTGGAAGATTATCCACTGGATACGGAAAGTAAATGCATTAAGGATTTGGTCTTAAGGAATTCTTTCGCCCTAGATATGAACGTATCTGAAATGAATTTAAACATAGTAAAAATTTCCGTTTTTGACGATAGTGGAATGGAGCATTTTATAAACGATTTTCCAGGTCAGGCTTCCATCCCTATTAAAGGAACGCATACCGGTCTTTTTCTTAAATCTAAAGGTGTTCTTACTTTGCAACCCGGTTGCTATGATACCTTCCGCTTTTATTTGGGCCATTCAGGGAACAGTATTGTTTATAGCGACCGTATGAAAGAACCTGCAGACGGAATTAGATACTTGGATTTTGACATCGTGAATAAATTAATCCTGAAAGGAAATGAGTCTGCAGAAGCTATTCTGAGATTTGATTTTGCCCCTTTTGAATCCTCTAGGCTTTTTAGTAAGATCAAGGATTTTTTTAAGGTAAGCAACATTTTCACCGGAAGGTTGGCCAATAGCCTTGGTCAATAATTGGGGTAGCTGTAGATTGTAGCCCTTGGCAGACACCAATCATGGAGTTAGTTATATCGCATTTTTGGAATGGCATGTTATGGTTTAACTGTCAGAAACTTTGTGCGGACCAAACCATCTATAAAATTACACTTTGTTCCTAGGGCCGCTTAGACCTTTTTTTAATATAAACTACAGTCAATAAATAGTTTAAACCTAGGTAAGATATTTAGTCCGTTACTATAAATTGATCGTTTGTTGCCCTAGTTCATTCTTACAAATCCTACCTTCTTCCCAGCAATTCAAATTCTCAAAGGTAGTATCAGCTATATTTGTTAGTGCCTCTGTGGTTATAAATCCTTGATGTGGAGTAAGGAGCACATTGGGAAGGGACAATAATTTCTTTAATTGCTCATCCTTTATTCCTGTTTTGGAATGGTCCTTGAAAAACACCCCTCTTTCTTTTTCGTAGACATCAGTGCAGTAGCCTGCTATTTTTTTACTTTCCAAGGCTGTGATCAGTTCGTTGGTCTGTACCAGCCCTCCCCTTGATGTATTTATAAGAACGGTATCTTTGGTCATTAGATCAAGTAATTCCTTATTGATCAATTGGTGGCTGTCTTGGGTCAACGGTACATGAAGGCTTATAAAATGGGATTTTTTGCACAAATTGTTCAATGAGGTATAGGTAATACCGTATTGCCCAATAAGATCAATATTTGGATTAATATCTTACACCCATAACCATGCATTATTTTGGCCATAACACCGCCAATTTTTCCTGTTCCTATAAGACCCACCGTTTTTCCGTTCAAATTAAATCCAGTAAGGCCGTTTTGCAGAAAATTATAAGCGTGAACCTGTCTGTCTGCAACCATAATTTTTCTATTAAGTGCCAAGAGTAGGGCAGTGGCATGTTCTGCAATGGCATGTGGGGAATAGTCAGGGGCGTTGGCTACCTTAAAACCAAATCTGCGGGCCGTTTTTAGGTTTATATTATTATGCCCAGCTGAGCGAAGGGAAATGTAGCGTACTCCCAAGTCCCATAGTTTTTCTAGAACTATGGATGAGGCATCGTCACCTGAAAAAATGGATATGGCATTATGGCCTACCGCACGGAGAGCTGTTTCGGAGTCCAAGGAAGTCTTGGTATAAAAAACCTTATGCTGCCCTTGATTGGCCTTTTCCAAAAAAGGTATTTCAAAGTCCTTAGCGCTATAGACCAGTAACTTCATTGTTTAGATCTTTATAAAATATTAAATCTTGCTCCTCAAGGGCCAGGACTACCAGCTTTACATAGTCTTTTATGGTCTTTTCAATGTTTTTGGGGTCTTCTATATCAATACTACCCCTCCAGATCATGGACCGTTCCTTGCCTTCACAAATACAATACAAGGTAGTCTCTGCATGGTAGACCGTAAATTTGTCATAATAATCCTCGTCATAGTAGATATCCTGATGGTCTAAATAATCATCATTGAACCTTCCCTGATAATTATTCCACCTGGAGATCGATTTTATAAAACTCTCCCTATCCTCTGAACCGATTATCTTTGTAAATAATATGGCGTCAAAATCTTTGTCCAAAAGACTTCGCTCCACATCATCCAATTCCCGTTCAGTTTTTTTTGGATTGGAGAAGGAAATGTCAAAAACATCAATGCTTCGCATAGATTCAACATTCCGCTTGCTAAATTCATTTTGCAATTTGGATTCAAAATTTTGCCGGGCTTCTTCATTTGGGGTCATTCCTACAATTAGGACCTTATTGGCATGAAACAATACATAGTCTGGATTCTTCCAGTTTTCGACCAAACTAGTGGATGTGCATGACATTTGCAGTAAAGCCAGAAGAACAACTACATTTATTAGTATGCAGTTTTTAGTGAAGTGTGACAGTGATTTTTTCATATCTATTATGAGTATTGATATCTAGGTTTTATTTATTTTGCTGTAGGATCTGGATTCCATAAACCGATGTTGGAGATATGCTGTATGTTGGTGAAATATAAAATTTAAAAATGCCCTAAAGGCGATACCTTGGAGCTAAATTAGTAGAAGTTATAGAGATTTAATATGACGATGGTCAGTAAGTTTTTAATTCTATTGTGGGGGACGTTTTTTTAATAGGCTGCCTACATAGTTAAAAACTTCTGCTTTTAAGTTTTTAAAATTATTTAGGCACTCCTGTACTTCCTTTTGTAAATAATGGTTTTTCTTAAAGTAAGCGGAGTAGGTTTCAATCTCCTCAATCTCTGATAAATTGCCCAAACTATTTTCATGGCGTGCAATCAGGATTTTTATATCATGATTTCTGCTATTTGCTTCTCGGAGTCTAGCTTTATAGTCGTGTAGCCGTTCATAGAGATTGGGGGTGTTGTCCTTAAACACAGATGCGCTTAATAACTTTTCAATGAAAATATATTCATTGTCCATAAACTGAAGAAGCGATTTCCATTGTTGCACTTCCCAATGTAGATCCCCCACTTTTTTCACCTTGGACAGACTTATATTTTTAGTTACCATAATTCATGTTGTATATAGCAAAATTAGGGGGAGTATAAGAAATCTGCAATGACATTTGTCATCTAGGTATGTATGCTAATGATATATTCATCGTTCAATTTTGGTATCGCTGGCTTCCAGCCGTGTACATCCATTATTTTCACCCTAAATGCATCTAGGGCAGTGGGTTCCCCATGAATAAGAAATACCTTTTCGGGAATGTTTTTTATAGCACTCATCCAGTCAAGTAATTCTTTTTGGTCTGCATGGGCGGAAAGGCTTTCCAGATGATAAATACTTGCCTTAACCGGATAGTATTTTCCAAATAGTCTTATTTCATGGGCACCTTCCAGTAGCTGCCTCCCCCTAGTTCCCTCTGCAAGGAAGCCCACCAGTAAAACAGAAGTGGATGGTGTATCTATTAATTGCTTTAAGTATGTTAGTACCCTTCCGCCGGATACCATACCACTCCCTGCGATCACTATTTTAGACCTGGGGTCGTCTATGGTCTTCCAAGTATCTGCGTAGGAAGATATGATATGGAAATGGTTGCACATGGCCCGGAATTCGTCCGTGGGCAGTTTATGCCATTTAGGGAATTGTTCAAATACAGATAAGACATTATTGCCCATAGGGCTATCTATGAAAATAGGTATATTGGGAATTTTGTTCTTTTTGTACAATTTCCATAACAAATACATTAAGGATTGTAAACGTTCCACGGCAAAAGAGGGTATAATTAAATTGCCATGTTCTTGAATGGTTTTTTTTATAAGCGAGCTCAATATCTCCTGTACCTCCTCCTCTGGGTGTAATTTATTGCCATAAGTACTTTCCACAAAAAGATAATCGGCCCATTGGGGTCTTTCTGGCCGGGCAAGAAGTTCATCCTTTTCCCGGCCTACATCACCCGAAAAGACAAAGCGTTTACCGTATATATCCAAATCAATAAAAGTAGCACCTAAAATATGGCCGTTGTATTTAAATTTGAATCGTATATGTTGGGATAAGTTGACCCATTGGTCTAATTCTTGTGATTTAAAGAGAGCTATGGTCTTCTCGGCTTCATGGATGGTATAAAAGGGTAATGCAGGTTGATGTGTACTATAGCCGTCATTATTAGCTTGTTTGGCTTCTTCCTCATGAATTTTTGCACTGTCCAGTAATATGATCCGGGTGATGGCCAAGGTTGGGGGCGTTCCTATTATGACTCCTTTAAACCCCTCTTTTAACAGCCTTGGTAGGTAACCAGTATGATCTAAATGCCCATGGGTCAACAAAACTACATCTATTTTGGAGGCATCTATGGGCAAATTACTCCAATTAAGTAGTCTAAGTTCTTTTAACCCTTGGAACATACCGCAATCTACCATTAAATTTATTTCTGGTGTTTCCAGATAAAATTTAGAACCGGTAACCGTTCCCGAAGCGCCCAGAAAATGTACCTTAACGGTTTTGGCACTAGTCATTGCACAATTGATTTATCTCTAATAATATTTTTTCCTTTCTGGTTTGGGAAATGCCCAAATGATCAAGGTAAAACTTGTCTTTAAAGAGTTGACGGCAGAGAACAACATCCCGACTCAACAAAAATTGTTTTTCCCGTTTGCTCAATAAAGTAGAAACGGTAATGGGATACAGCCCCAATCTATCTATTCTGTCTTTAAGGCCATTGTCCAAGGGCAGGTCCCAGCTTAATAGGTATAGGCCAACACATTTTCCATAGGCCATGGCATCGGCGGTAAAACGGGTGTTGGTTACCACCCAACCGTCATCCAGTTTTCTGGCTTCCCTTTTCTTGGTGGCCCAATGGGCTTTTACATCATTATATCGAGAGTGGATATACAAGGGTATCTTAACGTTGCAATTACGACCCTCTTCGGAATGAAATTTACATTCAATGATAATGGCCGTGCCATTTTTTTCAGCTACCACATCTATTTCATGGGTTACACATACCCCGTTCATAATTTTATCTACCTGGGTTTTATA
Source organism: uncultured Arenibacter sp. (assembly GCA_963972175.1). Classification (GTDB taxonomy): domain Bacteria; phylum Bacteroidota; class Bacteroidia; order Flavobacteriales; family Flavobacteriaceae; genus Arenibacter. The sequence goes on along the minus strand of CAXAVP010000004.1, from coordinate 29,366 downwards.
GCCCGAATATTCTAAAAGGGCCGCAACAAAGCGCTCAAAGGGAAATCCAGTAGGCCCCAGTTCATAAAGGGCCTTTTTGAGTTTGTATTTTGAGGCAAATACAGATTTGTTCTTTTTTAAAAGGGCATAGGCCCTGTTGTAAATTTCTTTGGTGCTAATACCATCGTATAACTCATCCTTTACTTGGTTAACGATCTGTTCCACCAAATTATGGTCTGCTCCACTACGGCTTAGGGAATTACTAAGTTTGTCCAAGGAAAACCTAGCTTTTCTCCCGGAAGATTTTATGATCTCTATATTTAATTCTGGGTCCATAATTAGGTTTTTATACGAACATCCACTTCTGGTATTTTTAAAAGCTGTAAGGTGCTTGAAGCCAATATTACTTTTCCATTGGTATCCAAAATGCCTTGCTGTATAGATTGGAACAATTCATTTTTAGTACTCCTTCTATATTTATAATCTGTTATATACCGTAAATTTAAGACGATCCAATTATCGGTTAGGGTAATGGCAATGTTGGGGTCTATTTTGGCATTGTCAATATAATAGTGCTCCACCATTTCTTTCCATTTGGCTACGGAGTTTTTGGTGTAATCGGTGAGCCGTGCGTGAGCCTCTTTCATAATCAGTTTTTTGGCTAGTTCCACATCCGATCCGTAGGCAACAAGTATATCTATTTCATCCCATACAAAGGGGAAATCCATGGAGTAGTTCTTAATGGGGCCCTTGAAAACAAATGCATTGCTGATCTTGATGATCCTCCCAGAATAATTATCACTGCTTACCCATTCCCCAATCTCCATCAAAGTGGTATAAATGCTGTCGATGTCTATAACATCCCCCTTTATTCCATTTATTTCAATACGGTCACCAGGTTTATAAACCCTGACAAAGAAGATGTAAAAGGATCCGGCTATGCTAAGGATAAGTTCCTGTAAGGTAAATGTGATACCAGCCGTAAACAACCCTATAATTATAGTGTAGTCCTTTATGTTTTCAATGGTAATGGCTATCAGTACCAAAAAGATAATTAGAAGGTAACCAATGATTTCCACACCTTTCTGGGCCTTGTAGCGCACTGCGGTATTGTCTATCCTTTTCTTAATAACTTTGCGCAAATAACCAATGAGCACAATTATGACGAACAACCAAATAAAAAGTTTCGCCAGCTGCACTATTAATGGGTCGTTTAAAAAATTGGAAAGATTGTTCATTTGCGTTTGGGTAGGATCTATTTCTTGCTTCCAATAATATTGATCCGATTATTTTGGCAAATCAGTTATTTGGTGTCCTTAAAAAAATCCCGCACCAAAGCCTTGGTTTGATTTTCGGTCATACTATCTACCTTGGTAACCGTTTTTAGCTTATCTGCTAAGTCCTTGTGGTTTTCAAGCAGTTCCTTTCTAAACTTTTCATTGGTATCTGCCGGACCAAAAAGCGCAAGGGCATCGGCATCGTCAATTGCTTTCGCTAGTTTCTTGAAATAGGTTTTTAATTGTTGTTTTTCCCGTTCCAGATAGGTTCGTTCATGAGTAACGTCCTGGGTTGCCCCCGTTTTTACTCTAGGTGCTGCGGTGCTTTTTCTATTAAAAAATTCTACTTCTGAGAAAAGGGTTTCCAAATGTTCTTCGTTGTTGTCCAAACGAACGATATGGGCTTTCTCCTTATCCATCCATACTCCTACATTTTTCATCTTACTATTTTTAAGTGTTTTTAAATGGTATTCCCCTTATTATTGGGATTATTTATTTTAATCATAAACCAGTTTCTGGCCTTCCTTTTAGTGTTAAAGTGTACACACTTCCTATGGGTGCCAAATAAAGATTGATTAAGGTGCGTTCAGGGCCAAAATGGGTATTTTGGCATCATAGCCAATTTCTTTTACCAACGGCTTGGAAAATATGCTATTGAAAAGAAAATGTTTTTTATTGATAAAGGCAATCATGTCACTGTTTCTACTTTCAACAAATGAAGTGAGCCCTTCGGCAACATTTTTTTCGTTTAGCAGATGGAAGCTATGGTCTACATATTCCAGAATGTCCTGTAGCAGTTGCTTATTCTGCTGTTGTTCTTCACTTAGCGATTCTGACTTTGTAACGTATACCACTCTTACGGAGCTACTATGCATTTTGGCTATCTCTAGCATATAGTTCAATAATTTCCGTTTGTAGACCGTCTTATAGTTAGTAGGAAAAACAATTTCTTTTGGCTGCCTAAACCGTACTTTTTCCGGTATGGCCAATACTGGACATTGCCTAATCTTTTCCATGGCATTTACCGTATTGCTTCCAAAAATGACTCCCTTGGCTCCTGTGGCCCCCTGAGTACCCATAACAACCAAATCTATATCCTTGTTGGCTATGGTCTGCTCCATAGCTTCCGATAAAAAATTGAAAGTGGATATGGTATGATAGCGGTGACGGGGATTGTCCTGATGAAGTTTTAATATGTCCAAAAGTTTTACAAAGCCTTCTTCCGAGGCAACCTTTGCAGCTTCGTATTCTGCACTTCCCGGCTCTGGAAGTATTAGGGTGTTGGTGGTATAATTCTCTAGACGAAAAATATTTAAAAAGTAAAATTTACAATGTACCTTGGCATAAAGGTCTATGGCATAACGAGCGGCATTAAGCGCATTTTTAGAAAAATCGGTAGGAATCAAGATTCTTTTGTCCATAACACCTTTTTATTTAGATTGTTCAATAAATATAGCGGCTGAACACACCAATTACAATGACAATTATCAGTCCCTAGGAGGAAGAATCAAAAACGGGATATGGGAATACATGCTTATATCCTTTATAATTGGTTCTTTGATCAATTTTTTGATAATTCCCCGTTTTTGGTTTACCATGGTATACATATCTACCCTAAACTTTTCCAGGAAAATATCAATTACTTTGGCTTTATCATCAAAGTTCTGCATCCAGTGAAATGAATGTTCAACATTTTGTAGTAACCCCTCTATTTTTTTTCTATTAAATTCTTGGGTTTCATTTAATATTTCTTTTTCATTAATGTGCATGACCCTAATGGCGGCATTACATAAGGTGGCCAGGTACAAGAGGGGGGCTAAGGTGTTTTGGTTACAATTTTTTTTAAAATCTGTAACATAAGCAATTTCTTTTATGGGTTTAAAATCCAATTCTCCCGGAATGGCCAATACTGGACATTGTGTAATAGTATCGGCCACTTTTATGGTATTGCTCCCAAAAAATATATCGGCCGCCTCGGTCAGGCCTTTATTGCCCATGGTAACAAGGTCTATTTGTAGTATATCTATCTTTTCAACTATAATCTTGGCTAAATCTCCCTTTTTGGAAATAACTTCAAAACGATGCCGCGGATTGTCATTGTCCAGAACAATCTTGTGTTTTATATGGGTAAGTTGTTCGTTGGAATCTCTTTCTAGCTGTTGTATATATTTTTTGCCTCCTAAGGGAGGGAGGCTTTTTCCTTGTAACATTGAAAGTTCCGAATAGGTATTAAGGATGTAAAAGGTACATGGCTTTGTCGCCAATAGTTTGGTAACAAAAAACAGCGCACAATAGGAATTGTCGGAAAAATCAGTGGCTACAAGAATATTTTTCATGCTGATCGTTTTAGAATTGCGGCATTACCAAAAATGGAACGGTAACATGGAACCCTATTTTTTTTATAACAGGCTCTATAAAAAGTCGCTCTAGAAAGGTGTGTTTGTTTTGGATCATTACCAACATATTTATTTTTTCCTTGGTTTGGAAACTGTTGATAGCGTGAATTATTTCATCGTTAGATACCTCGTGGTATAGGGCTTTATTGCCCAAGATTGTTTCCAGACCTGCTTTTTTGTTTTTTTGATCTGCAGTTAATTCATACCCTGTAGATACGTGCAATACATTAATTTGGGAACCGTGTTTTTCTGCAATGTGCAACAGTGGTGCCAGCTTATCTGCCTTGTAGTTAATTTCATAATCTGTGGGGAATAAAATTTCTAAAGGGTTCTCGTATTCAAATTTTGGAGGTACCACGATGACCGGGCATTGGGCTCTTTTTATTACGTGCACAGTATTGGTGCCAAACAATATTTCCTTGGCTCCCGTGGCTCCTTTTGTTCCCATGACCACCAGATCTATTTTTTCAGCTTCAATACATTCCTCCACCTCTCCCAAAAGGGTATTGAAGGCTGTATGTACTACAAATGAATGTTTTAAATTATCATATTCTTGTTCCAATTCACTTTTTAATTTTTCCAGTTGTGTCAAGGAAGTTTCCTGCATCACATCGCCCAATCCAATTAGACCTGGACTTCCTACCAAATATTCCGTATTGTAAACAGGTGGCATATAGGTATGCAACAGGTAAAAAGTACATTCTTCCTCTTTGAACAATTGTAACGCATAGGAAATGGCCCCTTTGGAGTTGTCTGAAAAATCTGTTGGAAGTAAAATTCGTTTCATACTATAATCTTTACATTAGCATTGTAAAACTAAAGGGGAAGATTGTCAAAAACCATGATATTGGTCAGTAAAAATTTATAGTATTTTTGGTAATTTTATTCTTTAAATTGGTAGTAAAAAATGAAGAGTAGTTTTGATAAAATTATAGGTTCGGAAACACTGGTTCTTATCGATTTTCATGCGGACTGGTGTGGCCCTTGTAAAATGTTGGCACCGATTTTAAAGCGGGTAAAGGAAGAAATGGGCGATAACCTAAAAATAATAAAGATCGATGTAGATAAAAACCAATCCTTGGCCAATACTTATCAGGTGAGGGGAGTACCTACCATGATGCTGTTTAAAAAGGGAAAACAGCTTTGGCGACAGTCAGGGGTGTTACAAAAAAACGATATAGTCAATATTGTTCGGCAACACATTTAGTATATTTAGTAGACCCTATTGCTATTTTTCTCAAAGCTACTAACCTTCATGTACTACCAAGAATGGTACTTTGGTATGGTAGCTTATTTTCTCTACCGTAGGCTTAAAAAGGATACGCTCTATAAAATTTAAATTTTTGGCAACCATGACCAACATATCCAATTTCTTATCCGCTACAAATTTTTCTACAGCATCATCCAATTTTTTATTGTTCTGGGTATGGAAGGAATGTTGGGATTCTATAAAATAGTTTTCTAGGAATGCTTTGTTCTTTAATTGCACTTCACTTAAGTCTTCAGTTTTTGGAGCAACATAGAGAAAGTGTAATGATGAATTGTGCAGAACAACCATCTCTTTGATATAGTCCATTACCTTAAGGTCGTACCCTATTTGAAAGTCTGTAGGGAAACCTATTTCCTTTGGGGTGCTGTACTGGGCATCTTCGGGTACTGCCAAGACCGCACAACGGACCTTGGTGAGTACATTACCCGTATTGCTGCCCATGGATACGGCCTTAAACCCTGATGCCCCCTTGGTCCCCATGATAATTAAATCAATATCCTTATCCTGTACTTCCTGTTTTATATGGTCTAAAAAAAAGCCGTACAGGGAGGTTGTGTGGAAGGAATGTTTGGTGTTCAAGGGCATACCTTCTATCTGCTTTATTAACTTTGCCAATTTTGCATTGCTTTCCTTTAAGAGGGTTTCTTCCATGATTTTTGGAGATATGTACATGGCCTCCTCTCCACCTGAGTTATATGAAATGGGGTTGATGTGGACAATATGAAAAGTGCAACTTGTTTTATGAAATAATTCCATGCCATATTTAATGGCATTCCATGCATTTTCAGAGAAATCGGTTGGTATCAGTATCTTTTTCATAGTTACTATTTCTTTGCTTTAAAAATAGCTGTGCTAGGCCTCCTCACCAATGACAAATATCATTTTCCATTAATTGGATTGGAAAAAATAATTTTATAATCAAGACTCTATAAGTGGTAGTATTAAGAAGGGTACTTCTGTACTAAAAGCAACACGCTTAATGACATTTTCTTTTATAAGTTTTTCAAAGAAACTGTGCCAATAGTTGATCATGGCAAGCATTCCAATGTTTCTATGCTCTTGGGCATATGTGTTAATGGCACCAGAGATGGTAGACTGTCCAACTACTTCTTCAAATTGGTGTTCTAATTGTGAGAACCTCTCTGTTAATAGGTTTTTTGCTGTCTTTTGATGTGGTAGCATTTCCTTTCCTATATCAATATGTACTATATGAATAGAAGCATCCCACAACTTGGCCATTTGTATCAGGGGTATTAATTCTACCTTGGAATAAATATGTTCAAAGTTGGTGGCAAAAGCTATTTCATTTGGAAGGATAAAATTATAGTCGCCCGGCACTGCAATGATGGGACGGAAATCTATTTTCTGAATAATGTTTACTGTATTGCTTCCCATAAATACCTCTTTAATGGCAGAGGATCCTTTGGTGCCCATAACAATATAATCTATATCCTTGTCAATGGAGGTTCTTCCAATGGCATTTACTAGGGAATCTCCTACACTTAGCCCTTCAAAGGAATGCAATTGGTTTTTGTTTTCAGAGATTCGTCCTTTTATGACGGTTTCAATATTTCTGTTAGATTCATCCTTTACCGCTCTATAAAGCCTTGTGTCCTTTGCCTTTCCCATAGTGCTACTTAAATTGGACCCCCCTATCTCAAAGGCGTTTAGTATATAGAACACACATTCTACCTTCTCAAATAGATCCATAGCGTATTTAATGGCGGTGTTGGCATTTGGAGAAAAATCGGTAGGTAGTAGTATATGTTTTGCTTTCATGATCTTTATATCGTATTAACTGTTTATCGGTGTCTTCTTTAGGGGTGTTCCGAAAGAAATAAGACCGGCACTTTGGAATGGAAGGCTATTTTTTTTATGACGGCTTCCTTAATAAATCTTTCCCAGAGTCCGTGGTGATGCCTTACCATGCATATAAGGTCTGCTCTTGTTTCCATTACGTAGTGCTCTATGCTGCTCGCAATATTGGTATCAAAGGGCAACTGATGGTAGGAAAAATGCGATTCCCGAAGTCGGTCTTCCAATATTTTCATATTGGCCTTTTGGGTATTGTTTAGTATAAATTCAACTGCTACATGTACCACCTTTATTTCTGCCTTCCATTGGGTGGCCAAATGGGTCAAAGGTAGCAGTTCGGATTTTTCATATTTTCTGGTGAAATCGGTAGGAAAGACCAATGACCTAAGTACCTGAAAATTATAATCCGTAGGGATGGCCAAAATTGGATAATTTTTTAGCTTTTTTAAGACTTTGACCGTTTGGCTGCCCATAAATATTTCTTTGGCAGAAGTGGCTCCCTGCGTTCCCATGACAATCAAGTCGATATCTTTCTTATATGCCTCTTCCTTGATTGCTTCTACCAGAGTATCCGATTTGGAAATGGTTTCAAAGTTGTGATTGGAGATTTTATGATTTTTGTTCATATAGTCCAGTACCTTCGTCAATTGCTGTTCGGAGTATTGTTTTAAGGAGTCATAAATTACCCCTAAGCGTTGTTGGCTCTTGGCGTCCAATAGATTTAATGCATTGGGCTCATAGGCGTGCAACAAATAGAAGTAGCAGGGAATATTCGCATATAGCTTTACCGCTGTAAAGATGGCGTTCCAAGCGTTATCGGAAAAATCGGTGGGTAATAGAATCTTTTTCATAACTGTGGCGTTTATAGCGGTGACGCTGTAGAATAGGGCAGTACCAAAAAAGGGATTTTGGTATGATACCCAATAGCATCCACATTGGGTTGGGTCACCAAACGTTCTAAAAAAGTGTGTTTGCGGTTTATCATGGCCAAAAGCCCACTTTTATTTTTTTCTGTGTAATGGTGAATGGCATTGGGCATTAATTGGCCTTTGACTTCCTCAAAGGTATGTGTAATGGAATCAATGAATTTGGCCAATACTTTTTTGTTTTCCTCCTGCTTTTCACTTAATACATATTCCTCCTTAACGTGCAGCACAATTAATGTTGCTTTTTTAACCTTCGTTAGATCTATCAAATATTGTAGTGCTTCTTCATTATAAGAGACGGTAAAGTCTGTAGGGAAGACAATGGAATGTATCTCCCTAAATCTATAGCCATTGGGGATTGCCAAAACTGGAACATTTGCCTTTCTAATGACGTGTACCGTGTGGGTTCCCATAAACACTTCCTTTGCTCCTGTAGCTCCTTGGGTTCCCATTATAATCAATTGTATTTGCTCTCTTTGTGTAACCTCCTGTATTTCATCGGTAAGAACATTGAAGGCAGAAATAGTTTTATAACTATGTCTTTTGTTGGGATATTTTTTTTCTAGGTCGGCTACTGTTTTTTCAAGGCCTGCCTGGGCTATTTCCACGCCTTTGTCAGGAATGGCACTAAAGGTAGGACCACCAAGTATGTAATCTGGACGATACAGGGCAGGGGTAAAGGTATGAAGGATAAAAAAAAGACATTCTTCATTTACAAAATATTCCATGGCATACGTAATGGCATTCCAGGCATTATTGGAGAAATCTGTGGGCAGTAATATCCTTTTCATCATTTTATTTTTTTACCTCGGTAGATTTTGCATGACCAAAAACGGAATTTTTAGATGCAGTCCTATTTCATCCACAGTGGATCTGTACAGCATGTCTTCTAAAAAGGAATGACGGGAATTGACCATAACCAGCAGGTCTATATTGTTATTTTTATTATAATCCATAATGGCCTGGGCCTTATTATCATTGGGACTTCGTTCAAAATAAAGGAAAGCACTGGTCAAGGATTCTTTTAGAAACCGTTGATTATCTATTTGTCTATGGGATAAAACTTCAAAATCGGACAAGTATAAACTGTACACCTCAGATTTAAATTCAGCTGCCAGGGTATTAAGTAGTTTTAACTCCCTGCGTTTGTAAGGTAACATATAGTCTGAGGGGAATAATATTTTCTTTGGTTGTCTATATTTATAGGTCTTGGGAATGGCTAATACTGGACATTGAACATATTTAAATACTTGAACAGTATGGCTGCCAAAGGTTATTTTTTTGTCTTCTGTTTCCCCCTTGGTACCCATAATTATTAGGTCGATATTAATTTTGTTTACAAAATCGTTGACCGCATCCACCAAAATGTCAAAGGCCGAAAGGGCTTCAAAGCTATGTCTAGGGTTGTGTTCCCTCTTCTTAAGTTTCGCAATAAGATCGTGAAGGGATTGGTCGGATTGTTTTTTTACCTTTTGCTTTTGTTCCTCTAGGGAGGTATCACCATTTGTTTTAAAAGGACCATAGACCTCATCTGCATAGGCGTGTAGAAAATAAAAATTTGTCCGTTCACATTTATAGAGCTCCAAGGCATAATCAATAGCGTGTACGGCACTTGCAGAAAAATCTGTAGGGATTAAAATGGTTCTCATAGGTTTATCTTTTAACTATAAACCAAAGTTATCCGTAGGGGTGTATATAACCTATGATATTTGTCAGTAGCCTCTATTGGGTGGCTGGGGTAATTTGGCTATTCGTGCAGGACCAATAAGGGTACCTTGGTATGAAAACTGAGCTTTTTAATGGTGCTGTCAAAAAGAAGCTGTTGTAGAAAATTAAGGTTTTTGGCCACCATGATCACCATGTCAATATTATTAACGCTCACAAATTTTTCAATTCCGGTTTTTACTTTTTCATTTCTGAGCTTGTGTATGCTATGTGAATTATGGTACAGCTCTTCTAAATAATCTTGCAAATAATTCTTGTTTTGCTTTTGTGATAGGTTTAAGGGACTATTGTCTTTTGTAACATCCAATACCTTAAGGTTGGCCTTACACAGCCGTAAAATTTTGGAGATAGCCTCTAAAATTGCATGGGAAAAGAAACTGTTGTAGTCGGTAGCAAATGCTATTTCCTTAGGGGAAGCAGCTTTGGCATTTTCAGGAACAACCAATAGGTTGCAGTGAACTTTGGTAATTACGTCTCCGGTGTTACTGCCAATAATAACATTTTTGGTACCCGATGCCCCCTTGTTCCCCATTACGATCAAATCTATTTTTTTCTCCACTACGGTTTGTCGGATAATATCAACGAAATTTCCGTATTCTTGAAGGGCTATAAAATGGTGGTCCGTGCTGTTGCTGAGTTTTGTTATGATACTAAAATAGTCCAACAGATTTCCTTTACTGGAATTATTTGGCCGTATAGCTGGCAAGGCAAATGTATTGCCCACAATGCCAGAGGCACTTAATGGTTCTACATGAAGCACATAGAAGTTACAGGGGGTGTCTTGTAATAAGGTAACAGCATATTCAATGGCATGCAAAGAATTGCTGGAAAAATCTGTGGGGATCAGTATGGTCTTCATTTAATATATGGCTACAGGGACACAAAACTAGGTCTGTAATTATACATTAAATATGACATTGGTCATTTTTCGTAATTCTTGTAGCTTAGTTCCAGGTCTATTTAGTTGATATATTGCAGTGCTTTTAATTGCTTGATTCGTATGTTTCTTCCATCAATATCAATAAGCCCTTCCTTTTTAAACCCTGAAAGGGTGCGTATTAGGCTCTCTGTGGCAATTCCGGCTACACTGGCCAAATCGTTACGGGAAATTTTTATGGGATCTTCCGTTTTTTTATTCATGATTTCAGCAAACTGTAAAAGGGTTTGTGCTGTCTTCTTTCGTACCGAGCTATATGCCATTTGAAGTAGCTGCTGTTTTATTTCGGAAATATTATCAGAAAGCAGTTCCATTAATTCCAAGGAAATGGTATTGTTGTTTTCCAGAACTATCTTTAAGTTTTCTTTGGAGATACCAGCTAGTTCCACATCTTCTATGGCGGTTGCCGATTCCTGATAGGGGATATTGTTGATAAAAGAGGTAAACCCCAAAAAGTCGTCTGCCCTAAACAAGGATGTAATTAGCTCTTTTCCGTCTTCATCCATGGTGTGGCATTTGACCACTCCTTTTAAGATGAGATAAATTTTATGGGAATGTGAGCCTTCTTTGTAAATGGTACTGCCTTGCTGGAAACTGATGGGTTCTCCATTGTCGTCAAAAAAGTTTTTTAATTCGTTCAAGGTACGTATCTGGTCTTCAGAACTCAGAGGGGTGCTCTTACTTTCCTGCTGCATACGTCCCAAGAGTGCAACCTTTGCCAAACGACTTTCAATGGCACTAATTAGGTCCTCTTCTTCAAAAGGCTTTGTAAGGTAGTCATCGGCACCTAGATCCATACCTTTCCGTATTTCCTTGTGTTCGGTTTTGGCAGAAAGAAATATAAAAGGAATCTGATTGGTTTTTTCGTTAGAAGAAAGGTTTTCCAAAACCCCATAACCGTCAACCTCTGGCATCATAATATCACAGACAATAATATCGGGATTGTTTTCCTTGGCCATTTGTATTCCAATTTTACCATTGGGAGCGGTCATAACAGAATATCCTGAGAGTTCTAAGAGTTCTTCGGTATTTTCTCGCAAGGCCCTATCGTCCTCAATTAATAGAATAGTTTTCATGATTGATAATTTTTTTGTTCAAGAGGAATATAAATGGTAAAGGTGGATCCTTTATCTTCTTCACTGGAAAAATGAATTGTTCCGCCCAAGTTTTCCAAATGCTGTTTGGCAATATTGAGTCCAATGCCGGTACCTTGCGTTAACAGGGCATTCTCTGCTCGGAAATAGCGGTTAAAAATATGTTTTTGTTCAGACTCTGGGATCCCAATGCCATGGTCTATGACATGGACGGAAATACTTTTTTCCCCATTTTTGACCACCAAATCTATAGAGGTGTCTTCTGGAGAATATTTTATGGCATTGTGTATTAGGTTGGACAATGCCAGCTCCAAGGTTTTTTCATCAAAGTCGATATAGATATCGTCAATATTTTCTGGGTAGGTAATGCGTTGCCCCGATTTAAGCAGTAAGTTGGCTCCGTATACCACCTCGTTTACAACTTTGCTCAACGGAAAGTGCTCCAGTTTGTAATTAACCTTACCCGAATCCAAACGTTCTACCGAGAGAAAATCGGTTAGTATGGTATCCAGATAGCGCACCTTGTTCTTAATGGTGGCAACATGCTTGTCCCGTTTTGCTTGTTGGTGTCCTTCGGTATATTTGGCCAACAGGGTTATAGAGGTTAGAATACTGCTCAATGGGGTCTTAAATTCATGGGATACCAGGGATAGGAACCTAGTTTTTAGTTCATTCAGTTCTTTTTCCTTTGCCAGTGCCTCGGTGAGCTGTTTTGTACGTTCCTGAACGGTTTTCTCTAGTTTCTCCGTGTAATTTTTACGTTCGGTTATATCCAATATCATGGCCACGAACACTTGGTCATCCCCTACAAGAGAAAGCTGTAGGTGTACTTCCACGGGATAAATGGACCCGTCCTTACGTTGGTGTTCAGTTTCAAACTTTACCTTCTCCTGTTGTCCCTTTAACAAGGGATCTATAAGGCTCATGAACTGGTGCTTGTCCAAGTGCGGTTTAATATTCAATGGGGTCATACTTTTAAATTCTACCAAGGTATACCCCATATTCCTTTGAGCCTCTAGGTTCACATTTACAAAGCGAAGCGTTTGGGCATTGAAAACATAAATTTCATTCAGGGATTCATTAAAGATCCTAGCCCAATGACTAAGTTCTTTTTCTTTTATTTTTCGCTCGGTAATATCTATTACCAGGGCCATTACATAAGTGCTACCGTATAGTTCAAAAGGGTTTAGGCCCGCTTCTACCGGAAATTCTTCCCCATTTTTACGAATACCGTGTATATCCCTACCGTGGCCCATTTGTCGTCTTTCACTCTTTTCAATAAATCGTTCAACGTGGTGGTCATGGTTTTTGTGGTATCTATGTGGTATTAATGTATCCAATGGCTTGGATAGAAGTTCGTTTTTGGAATAGCCGAACATACGTTCCGCAGAAGAATTGGTTGCAACAATAATTTGGTTTGTGTCTACCACTATAATTCCTTCGGAAACCCCTTCAGAAAGGAGATTGAAAATATCACTGTTTTCTTGGAATGACTGCATGAACCAAAGATAAAATTTTTAAACTGATTATTGTCATAGAAATTAACGCTGTCTTTTTCTAATTTTAAATTTCACATTCGGGATAATCAACTATGGAAAATACTAAAAAATTGGGATTGGAACTCTATCAAAACCTAGGTAAATTGTTTTATGCCATTGCCAGTGCGGATCATCGAATCCATAAGAAGGAAATATCCAAATTAAGATCCTTCCTAAGAAAGTATTGGTTGGATGTAGATGAGGTTGAGGATGAATATGGTACGGATGCGGCTTTTCAGATCGAATCTGTATTTGATTGGTTGTTGGAGAATGAAAAGGATAGCGAGAGTTGTTATGAGGATTTCTTGGAGTTCTATAATGAGGAATCCCGATTATTCAGTCCATTTGTTAAGGATTTAATTTTGGACACGGCAAATGCAATAGCCAATAGTTTTTCTGGAAAGAACAAGGCAGAATTGGTTATGTTGGGCAAACTGCAACTGTTGATCAAGAAATAGACTTCTTTAGCGGACAATAAAGGCATTTAAGTAATTTTTATGGTTAACACAGGTAAATTCGCATGGTTGGCAACATCCTCACCAATACTGCCTATTAGAAAATGGGACAGGCCTTTACGTCCGTGTGTGGGCAAAGCCAGAACATCTATGTTTCCCGTTTTACAGTAATTTAGTAATCCGTGTTCCACACTATAATCATTGTATATCTCTACGCGATCCCTACTTTCCCCTGCCTTGGACATAAATTTGGCAATACGTTCATTGGTTTCGGATGTACTCAGAAAATCTTCAAACGGAGTATTGATATAAAGTAATTTTAAGGTCGCGTTAAAGGTTTGCGCAAATTCCTTGGCCGCTTTAAATGGCCGTATCATCTTGTCACCAAAACTGCATCCAAATAAGATATTGCGAATCTTAAAATTGGGTTGGGGCTGTTTAATGACCAAAACCGGTACATCTGAAGAACGGACTACCTTTTCGGTATTGGAGCCTACAAAAAATTCGTTGAATCCGGTAGAGCCGTGGGAGCCCATAACAATAAGATCTACATTTTGTTCCTTGGCAATGTTGTTGATTTCACTGAATATTTTATAATTCTGTACCACCTCATTGATTTTTATTCCTTTTAAAAATGGTTGGTCCAAAAAAGTTTTGAATCGCTTTTTGGCAAGGCCCATAAAATATTTGGCTTCTTCAAATTCTTGTAATTCCCCTTCGGTAATCAAGGCTTCTGAAATGCCCATCATGTGAAGTACCGTTATCTCGGCCTGTTGCTGCTTGGCAATAATAGCAGCCACCTGAAGGGCATAGACCGATGGTTTTGAAAAATCTGTAGGGACCAGTATGTGTTTCATCGTACAATAATTTTATATTAAATCTAGTGGATATGGTGGTTGGTTATACCACTTTAATAGAGGCTTACAATAAAAGTAGTGATGATTTTAAAGTTTCAAAATGACAAAAGTCATGATTGCCTATGGGAATCACATACCTCTTGTAGCATTAGGGCTATGCCGTCTGCATCCTTCTCTGGAGTGTCTTATGGAGATAGACACAATCATCTTCTTTATTGATGTTTAAGTGGTTACTGATTTTTGTCATTTGTTGAAGGGATTCCCCACAGTACCTTAGTGAAAACTAAAAAATACAATCATGAAAAATTTTTTTATAACCGCATTGGCACTGCTAATGCTTCCTATAACAACCTATTCACAAGCCCTTGATAATATTGATGAAATAGCTCCTTTTAGTGAAGGTTTGGCGGCCGTTAGGAAAAATGATAAGTGGGCCTTTATTGACAAGGAAGGGACAATCGTTATCAATTTTCGGGATGACATCTATTGGAACCCGGAGGCAGATATCTCCAATGAGGGTATTGCAGGAATACGGTACCCGCGGTTCAAGGAAGGTAGGTGCATTATAAAGAAAGTTGTAGAGGACAATGTAGCAGTTTATGGATTTATTGACACCAAAGGCGACATTGTAATAGAACCTCAGTTTCTAAATGTGTACCCTTTTAAGGACGGTTACACCACTGGGGTAGTCTTTGAGAAGACTTTGAAAGGCCAGAATGAATTTAAATTGAACATTTATGAGTTTAAATTCCATGACGTTTTAATGGATACTTCTGGTGAAATAGAGGAATTCTTTCAAAGAAGGTATAATATTCAAATGACCAGTAGGCGGTATAGTATACCTATGATAGGGGCCAAAAGATTGGCCGATGGTCTAGTGGCCATCCATAGTAATGATCAAGGCTGGTCCATTAGAAAATTAACCTTATAAATCTTTAATTCTATGGGGCGTTTAAATAATAAAGTGGCAATTATTACCGGTGGTGCCGGAGGTATTGGGCTTGCTACGGCCCAACTGTTCATAAAGGAAGGTGCTAAGGTATTGATAGTAGATTTGGACAAGGAGCTGCTGGAGAATGCAAGTGAAGGTAGGGGGTCAAAAAACCTTTCGTATTGCGTAGCGGACGTTTCCAAAAGTGAAGACACCAAAAAGTATGTGGATACCGCCTTGGAACGCTATGGGAAAATTGATATATTTTTTGCCAATGCGGGGATTGAGGGTACTTCCAGACCAATTTCCCAATATCCGGAAGAGATTTTTGATAAGGTTCTAGCCGTAAACCTCAAGGGGGTATGGCTAGGATGTAAGCACGTATTGCCTAAAATGAAGGAAGGTGGCAGTGTAATGATTACCTCTTCCGTGGCGGGGTTAAAGGGGTTTGCCGGTTTAGGTGCCTATGTGGCGAGCAAGCATGCGGTGATTGGCCTAATGCGGGTAGCTGCATTGGAAAACGCAGAAAGAGGAATACGCGTCAACAGCATACATCCAGGCCCGGTAAACAATGATATGATGCGGCGCATAGAAAATGATATATCCCCCGAAAATCCTGAAGAGGTCATGAAGGGCTTTGAGGAAATGGTTCCACTGGGACGATATGCCGAGTCTGAGGAGATAGCCCATATGGCCTTGTTTTTGGCGTCTGAGGAGAGTAGGTATATAACGGGCTGCACCCACGTAGTTGATGGGGGTATGCTGGGATCATAAAATATATTTTCCTACTCACCCATTTTTTGCCAAAAGCTGTGCGATTGGGAATTCAAGGAAATATAAAGTTTGTATATATTGGGATATTGAACATCCTTGTCCTGATTCAAAGGTGATACAAGTTTATTATGGGTAAGAAAGTACCAAATAGCACTCCTTGGGGATAAGGTTTCGGCAGGCTACATTATCAACTTTCCCTTTCCAAATGCTGTATTACACTTTTTAGCTTTGTCCTAACTTCTTCCGCTATATTGGTAAGTTTCTCATTCTTTACAGCCTGCATGGAGGCTGCAGGATCAACAGCTGAGATTTCAACAGTTCCAGCCTTTTTTTCTTGGACAATAACATTGCAGGGCAACATGGTACCAATCTTATTTTCTGCCTGTAAAGCTTTAAACGCCAAAGGAGGGTTGCATGCCCCTAGGATTTTGTAGTTATAAAAATCTTCATCGAGTTTTTTCTTTAAAGTAGCTTTCATATCTATTTCTGTAAGGACTCCAAACCCCTCTTGTTTTAAAGCTTCAATTGTTTTTTGAACAACCTCATCAAAGGCCTTGTCCGTGATCTGGGTAGAAAAGTAATAGTCCATTTGTATAAATTTTTAAGATTAGAATAAAAGCCCATACATTGGGCGTGAAAAAATACTTCGCAGCAAATGGGCCTAATTTTTAAGAGGCCATTAGGCAGCTGTTGTTTTTTAATCTTCTAAAAATAGTCCTAAGGTCCAAATTACGATATGACAAATGTCATTGTCCACGTCCGCCTGTGGAAATAACTTGGATTAAAATTGGATATATGAATGGATTTTTGAAATTAGGGCGGATGGCAGGCATCAATATTGAAGTACATTGGACTTTTGCTTTGTTATTGATTTGGGCAGGTTTCATTGAATTTCAAAATAGTGGTGATTGGGAAAGGGTTGCCATTAATCAAGGGTTTATAATGGTATTAATGGCCTGTGTGGTTCTGCATGAGCTTGGCCATGCCCTAACAGCCAGACAATTCAAGATAAAAACACGAAAAATTATTCTACTTCCAATTGGAGGAGTGGCTACCTTGGATAAAATGCCAGAGAAGCCCGGACAGGAACTTTTGGTAGCACTGGCTGGCCCAGCCGTAAATGTTGTGATTGCCTTTTTGTTATATTTGGTAATCCCTATTCAGAGTTATTTTAACTTTGACAATGTAGTGGTAGAGGAATTGCTCTATGAGCCTACATTCCTAAATTTTCTGTTCTACCTATTTGTTGCCAATATAATGTTGGTGGTCTTTAATTTGATTCCGGCTTTTCCTATGGATGGGGGTAGGGTTTTAAGAGCCTTATTGTCGTTCAGCTTGGGAAGGGTACAAGCTACTGCTATTGCAGCTGCTATTGGTCAGGCCTTGGCCATATTATTTTTTATCCTTGGTTTCTTTGTTAATCCTTTTTTAATATTGATCGCCTTCTTTATATTCTTTGGGGCATATGGGGAAAATGAAATGGTGAAAAGAAATTCGTTGTTAAAGGGGCACCTTGTTAGGGAAGCCACGCTTACGCAGATTACAGTCTTGCATCCAGGGCAAACTGTGCAAGAGGTGATAGATGTATTGTTGGCCAGCAATGAAAAGGATTTTGTGGTTGCCGATAATGACAGGATTATTGGTGTAGTTACCCAGAAAAATATTATAAAACATGCCAAGAACCCCTCCCTCATGGTAAATGAAATCATGGACCAGGATTTTAAAGTTGTGGATGAAGCTTTGGAAATAACCAAAGTACTGGATTTAATAGGAAAGGAGAAGAAAAAGTTTTTTCCTGTAACCCGAAATGAAAAGTTGATCGGGGCCATTGACATGGTGAACATTAGTGAGTTTATTTTATTGAAATCCGTATCTTGGAATCAAAACCACAATTTATGATAATCCGTAGGCTAGGAGAGGCAAACTCGCTCTTGAATAAATTTGTCGCTGAAATTAGGGACGTGAACATACAGAAGGATAGCATGCGCTTTAGGCGGAATATAGAACGTATTGGAGAAATTTTGGGATATGAATTGAGTAAGGCCCTAAGCTATAAAAGCCAATTGGTTGAGACACCTTTGGGGTCCAAGGAAATGTTTTTGCCAAACGATGAACTGGTATTGTGTTCGGTATTACGTGCAGGCCTTCCACTGCATCAAGGACTTCTTAATTACTTTGACGCGGCAGAAAACGCCTTTATTTCGGCTTACAGACATCATAGAGGAGATGAGGATGCCTTTGAGGTAATCGTTAATTATTTTGCAGCACCTTCCTTAGAAAATAAGACCTTGGTGTTAACAGATCCCATGCTGGCCACAGGAAAAACCTTGGAAAATGTACTCAAGGCTTTAAAAAAGCACGGCACGCCCCGTCAAATACATATTATCTCTGTGATTGGTTCTACGCTTGGTATTGAACATATAACGGAAGTATTTCCTGAGAACACCCAGCTCTGGATTGCTGCCATTGACACCCAACTTAACAATAAGGGGTATATTATGCCGGGTATAGGGGATGCAGGTGATTTGGCCTATGGGGAAAAGCTGTAGCTTCCCTTTCATTTATTTCTAGATCTCTTTATCCATTTTGCGAGTTCGTACCACATTACAGATAGCATACCTACCACGAAAGAGATGGCTACTTGCTCTAGGGTCAAGGTCTCAAATTTAAAAAAACGCGTTAGCGGGGAGATAACGAGCAGGAGGCCTGACAAAATCAGGGTAATGGATATGATAAGAGGTACCAAATTATTTTTGTATTTCAGCGTGGTCCACATAGAATAGTAGAAAGAACGGTTGACCAGGGTTAGAAAAATATTGGCACTTATCAGTACCATAAATATCATGGTTCTGGTTATGGCTTGGTTAAATCCTTGGTAAACGGCATATTGATAGACCATTAAGGCCCCAAGGGTAATGACCAAACCTTGAATGATACTTGTTACGAGTTCCCTAAACTCAAAAAAAGTGGTTGTAAATGGTCTGGGTTTTTTAACCATGGCATTTTTTTCCATGGGTTCATTTTCATAAATAATAGAGCAGGTGGGGCCCATGATAAGCTCTAACAAAATTACATGGGAGGGCGAAAAAATTGAGGGGTACGCCCAACCTAAGGCCAAAGGGATGAATACCGTTAATATAATTGGGATATGGATGGAAATGATATACTGTATGGCCTTTTTTAAATTACCATAAATTTTTCGGCCCATAGCAATAGCATCTACCATTTTGGAAAGATCGTCGTCCACTAAAATTAATAAGGCGGCCTGTTTGGCAATCTCGGTTCCTTTTTTCCCCATGGCAATGCCTATATGCGCAGCTTTCAGTGCCGGCCCATCATTTACCCCGTCACCGGTCATGGCAACTACTTCCTTATTGGCCTTTATGGCGTTGACAATACGTACTTTGGCCTCTGGGAACATACGGGTAAAAATTTGTATGTCCATTACCTTTTGTTCCAATTCGCTATCACTTAATTTCATAAGCTCTTCCCCGGACATGCTTTTATCATAACCTGGGAAATGAACTTGTTTGGCAATCGCCATAGCTGTTGCCGCATTGTCCCCTGTAACTAATTTTACTTTTATACCTGCCTTGCCAAAATCTTTCAATACCTCAGGTATATTTTCCTTAGGGGGGTCGTAAAAGGCTACGATACCCTTAAAGGCAAAAGATAATTCTTGTTGGTTTTTGGGATATTCATCCCCTTTGAA
This sequence comes from uncultured Arenibacter sp., assembly GCA_963972175.1. Classification (GTDB taxonomy): domain Bacteria; phylum Bacteroidota; class Bacteroidia; order Flavobacteriales; family Flavobacteriaceae; genus Arenibacter. The sequence goes on along the minus strand of CAXAVP010000004.1, from coordinate 9,680 downwards.
ACAAGATTGTCCAACACCCAACAGCCGGTACCCATCCCTACCTAATTGTGCTATAATTTCTGATAATTGTTTTTTTTCTATGGCACTAAGTTTGGAAGTTGCAATAAGAGCTTCGGGAGCTCCTTTGGCTGCTATAATGCGGTGACCCTCCTTATTTTGGAATACGTGGGTCATCATTGGGGGGGTGCCTCCCAATGGGTATTCGTGGACCATATTGTATTGGGGGCGTAGGTCATTAGGAATTGTGCTGCTGTAGGCGGCATGTAAGCTGGTCTCCATTGGATCAAAAGGAATGGGTTCGCTGGCCCACATGGCAATTGTTATCAGCTCTTCTTCGGCAGGGGGCAGGGAGCCGTCAAAAGAAAGAACCTTTCCGGTGTCCAAAGTGAAGAGTTTGGCAAGTTGCATCTTATTCTGTGTGATGGTACCGGTTTTGTCGGTACAGATGACAGTGGCACTGCCTAGGGTTTCCACTGTTTTCATTTGTTTTACCACTATCCCCATTTTCATAAGTCGCCAAGCTCCCAAAGCCATAAAGGTGGTGAAGGCTACCGGTATTTCTTCGGGTAGTATGCTCATGGCCAGGGTTAGGGCTTTTAGCAGGCTGTCCAAAAGGTCGGCAGATCTGAAGTAATTGATTCCCCAGACAAGTAGAAAAATTATCCCTCCCCAGATAGACATGTTTTTGACAAAGCTCGTAATCTGCTGTTCCAAGGGCGTTTTCTCCTCTTGAATACTTTCCATACTCTTCCCAATTTTGCCCAATCGGGTGTTGTTGCCTATTTTTGTTATAGTGGCAACGGCAAGTCCACTAGCTACCGTGGTGCCCCCAAAAACTTGGTTGTTTTCTTTACCCGTATCTTTAAAAACTGAAAGGGATTCTCCAGTTAGAAGGGATTCATTTACTGAAAAATCGTTGGAATGTATTATAGTGCCATCGGCCGGTATGGTATTGCCTTCCTCTATCATAAGGCTATCGCCAATCACCAATTCCTCACTCTTTATCTCTACCACAGCCCCATTGCGAATTACCTTACTCTTGGGTTGTGTTAAATTTTTTAGTTTTTCCAGGGCTATCCTACTACGGGAATCTTGATAGAAGGAAATAGAGGCCACCAAGACTATGGCCAAGGCAAGAAATATGCCGTCGCCGCTATTACCGCTAATAAAATAAATAGAGGAGGCCATGATCAATAGTATTACCATAGGTTCCTTGGCAATACTTTTAAGGGCATCCCAAAAACCCTCTTCCTTTCTATAGCTTAGGATGTTTTCACCATGGGTTTTTCTAGACCTCTCAACGGCTTCGTCTGACAAACCTTGAATTTCAAAATCTACTGGGTTGATCATATGTCCTAATTTAATATAAAAAAGCTAAAAAGGTTAGCAGTGAGCCATCTATCTTGTTTAATACCGGTTAATGTTAGGGCATAACCTTATAGGCATAGGGGAGGCTCTTAAAATACGTTAAAGGTAGTGGGTACTGACTTACATCATTTTGTAGACATGTTTAGGGGTGTATTTTGGTACTATAGATTGTTTAACCCTATAAATACAGATATTATGACACTAGTTAAATTTAAAAGAAGGCCCTTTGGTAATTTAATGACCCAAGATTTTTTTGATATGGACGACTTTTTCGACAACCGTAGATGGGTCCGGGATATGCTACCAGACCGTTTTTGGAACGGTAAAAGGATGGAACCTGCCCTGAATATTAGGGAAACTGATGATCACTTTGAAATTGAATTGGCCGCTCCAGGTTTTGAAAAGAAAGACTTTGAGGTTACCATTGAAGATGGCTGTCTAAATATTGCAGCGGAAAAATCTGCATCCAAAGAAGATAAGGAGGATAACTACACGCGTAGGGAATTTAGTTACAATTCTTTTGAGCGTTCCCTACAGCTTCCCGAATCTGTAAAACACGAAGAAATTAAAGCGGGGTACAAAGACGGTATACTTAGTTTTAACCTAGTTAAAAAAGAAGAGGCTAAAAAAGCAGCTCCCAAGAAGGTGCAAATAACCTAATTCGGTATATGTTATTTTTTGGCAATGCCCTCCTGTCCAAACCCAAAATATGTCCATGTGAGTAGGTAGGGCGCGAGGGCATACTATATTATAATACCTCTAACATGACCTTTGCGGTCTATAATTAATTACGCAATCCAAACCTTTTACCGGGCTTATAGATGTTTCTAAAAAATTAGGTGTAGCTATTTGGAGGATAATTAATTGACTATTTCAGATTCGGGGTGTCAAATCAATTTTAATGATATGGAGGATTTTTTCAAAGCCTCTAGGGTGGCATGATATCCCAAATCGAAAATTTTGTCCATAGATCTAATGGAGAAGATACCATATTGATCCATATCCTTTGGACGTATCAGTAGATCACAATCCTTAAATTTACGGGAAGTTTCATGGGTTACCATTACTTGATAAGCCCGTTCCAATACTTTAGTAACATGGTTAAGGTCTTTAATACCCACCTTGGCAAATGGATTCACATATACCCCAACGATTTGGTCGCAGTGTGCCGTGATAAGATCTACCGGAAAATTGTTCAGGGTTCCTCCGTCAACAAAATATCCATTGTCCATTTCTACGGGGGCAAAAAATCCAGGAACGGCTGAAGAGGCCAATATGGGTTTTATGAGTTCTCCATTGTGAAAAGAATGTAGTGTACCGTCCAATAGGTTGGTCGCTGTTATGTACAATGGTATTTTCAGGGAGTCAAATGAATCATGGGGTAGATAGGTCTTAAAATGGTCATAGAATTTTTCAGTATCCAAAAAACCAGGTTTTCCCTTTGCATAGTTATTTAAACTAAAGAGCTCTGTCTTTTTAAAAAAATCCAATATTTCTAGCCAGGTGCAACCACCGGCATATAGGGCACCTACAATTGCACCGGCGCTTGTACCTGCAATATGGGAAGGGGTAATTCCATGTTCTTCCAATGCTTTAATGGCGCCTATATGGGCAATACCACGTACTCCGCCTCCGGATAAAACCAATCCTGTTGTCATCTAGTAGTTGCATTTTAGTTAAGGTTTCAAAATTATTTTTTTAATTTCAGTAGAAATATGACCTAAATCATACTTTAGGTTTTTGGTTCCAGCTTATGACGGATATCATTTCTTACAGTTGCAGAGGTCAATAAATTTACCGAACTTAATGGGGTGATATCCATATACTTAAACTGGGAATTGCCCAATGGTAACGGTACCAAAAGAATCCCTCGTCTTTTTCACCTATAATTTAAGTATAGGTTCAATATAAACCCGACCCAATCAGTGAGTAAGAAAATTACAGATAATGAGCTTTTAGAGGCTGTGGTAGAATCCTCAATAGCCGGGTTTTTTGTGCTTGATGCCTTAGGGAACATACTTACTGTAAACGGTACGGGAGAACGCATGTTCGGTTATGATCTTGGAGAGTTAAAGGGAATGAGTATGATGAAGTTGATTCCAAAATCGAAACATAAAGCCTTAGCGGATAGGTTAAAAAATCCGACTTCCGATTCTATTCCAATTGTAGGCATGCGAAAGGCGGGAACAACCTTTGCCTTGGATATAAGAATAGTCCACAATAGATTGAAAGGTCAGCTTCTTAATGTAGTCTACTGTAAACCAGCAGAAACCTCCATTTTTGAAAGCGATAGAAGACTTCGCACCTTGGTTTCCAATGTAGATGGTATTGTATACAGTTCTAAGCCCGATAGTTCACGGACCATGGAATTTATAAGTGAAGCTTGTCATGGAATTAGTGGATATAGGCCGCAACAATTTTATGGAGAGAAAGGGCTTGACTGGTCTACCCTGATTTTTGATGAGGATAGAGATAGAATAAAGCTAGGGTTGGAAGAAGCTATTTTAAAGAATAAGGAGTATCAATTTTACTATAGGATCTTAACGGCGAACAAGAGAATAAAATGGATATTGGAACGCGGTTCTTGTGTAGAGGATAATGATGGAAACATCATACGATTGGAAGGCTTTATGCAGGATATTACCGAGCAAATGGGAAGTAGGCTGGCCCTGACCAAGGAAAAAATGAGACTCCATCAATACTTGGACTCATCGGCTTCTATCTTTTTAGTGGTGAATAAGGATCACAGAATAGAATTGATCAATAAAAAGGGATGTGAAATACTGGGTTTTGAACAGGATGCATTACTGCACAAAAATTGGTTTAAGGAATTTATCCCATCAAACAAAAGAGAGGAACTTACCGCCCTTTTCAACGCCATTATTGATGGTACTATTGAACCTCCGGATAGCTATGAAAACTTTATTGTGACCGCTAATGGCGAAAAACGACTTATACAATGGCGCAATGCCTTGTTACGCAATAATGAGAATCAAATTATTGGGGTTATAAGCTCTGGTTTTGATATTACGGAAACCAAGGCGATAGAGGATACCCTCCATATTAGAAACCGGGCGTTGGAGGCTGCGGGAAACGGTATTATTATTGTAGATGCACAGCGGCCCAAACTCCCAATATTATATGCTAATGAGGCCTTTTCCAAGATTACTGGGTACAGCAAAAGTGAGGTGTTGGGGAAAAACTGTAGGTTTTTACAAAATGGAGATTGTGAGCAGCCCGAAATTGCAACTTTGTCCAAAGCAATAAAAAAAGGAGAGTCTGCTAGAGTAGTGCTCAGAAATTACCGCAAAGATGGCACACTTTTTTGGAACGATTTAACTGTTACCCCTCTCTTTGATAAAAACAACAAATTAACCCATTTTATAGGTATTCAGAACGATGTTACCCAAATTCAGCAAGACAGGGAAAAGTTGGAGGAATACGCCAACAAACTAGAACATATTGTAGAGGAGCGTACCCATGAAATTCAATCTACTGTTCAAAAATTGGTGTCTACCAATTTAAATTTGGAGGATCAGGTATTGGAGACCAAAATGGCAGAAAAAAAGGCACAGTTAAGTCAGGCCTTGTTCATCTCCATAGCCCATAACTTTCCCAAAGGGGTCATTATGGTCTTTAACACCAATTACGAACTGGTATATTTAGAAGGGGAGGAGCTAGATAGGATGAACTTTAATAAGTCCGAGTTGCAGGGGCTGAAAATTGATGATATTTCTTTCTTCTCAAGGGAGCAGATTATAAAAATAAAAGACGATATAAGAAAGACCTTAAAAGGCAATAAAATTTCCTTGGAAGTTGATTTTGAAGATCAAAATTATGCGGTTAATTCTACTCCCTTATATTCCGATCACAAGAAAATATTATGGGCTCTTTTTGTATACAACAATGTAACCGAGCAAAAACAGATACAACACAAACTTGAAAGAACACTTAGGGCTGAACAGGAACTCAACGAATTGAAATCCCGATTTATATCCATGGCGTCCCATGAATTTCGTACTCCCTTGAGTGCCATACTTTCATCGGCTATATTAATCGGAAAGCAAAATGAGCCGGGCAAAGAAGAACGACGAATAAAACATGTATCCCGGATAAAGAACAATGTGAAAGACCTGGTCGTAATTCTCAACGATTTCTTGTCTTTAAGCAAATTGGAAGAAGGAAAGGTACGTGTAAAGCCACAACCTTTGGATCTTATCCAATTTATAAAGAGGTTATTGGAAGACTTGGAGCTGACCAAAAAAAAAGGGCAAAAGATAATATTAAGCCACTCCAAACCCTGGATGTCGGTTTATCTAGATCCTAAATTGTTAAATCACATATTGATCAATTTGATTTCGAATGCCATAAAGTATTCCAATGAGAACCAGACTATTGATATAGTAATTGTAGGAAACACAAGTGATCTAATAATACATGTTAAGGATTTGGGTATAGGGATACCGGAAGAGGATCAAGATAAGCTTTTTCAGCGCTTTTTTAGGGCAGAGAATGCCTCTAATCTACAGGGAACAGGCTTGGGGCTGCATATCGTGAAGCAATATACAGAGCTCATGGGAGGAAGTATCAATTTTAAAAGTAAGCCTGGCCAAGGCAGCACCTTCACCTTACAACTCCCTTTAAATATACACGAAAATGAAAAGAATACTGTTAATTGACGATAATAAGGATGTTAGGGAAAATACGGCCGAAATTTTGGAATTGGCCCATTATGAGGTGGCTACTGCCGAGAATGGAAAAATAGGGGTGGAAATGGCCAAAAAGTTTAGGCCAGATGTGGTTGTTTGTGATATAATGATGCCAGAGATGGATGGATATGGTGTTTTAGAGGTGCTTAGCAAGAATAGTGCCACTGCCAGTATACCTTTTATTTTTTTAACAGCGAAAACAGAACGGGAAGACATGCGGTTTGGAATGAATATGGGGGCGGATGATTATTTGACCAAACCTTTTGAGGATAAGGAATTATTGGAAGCCATAGCCTGCCGTTTACAGAAGAACGACTTTCTAAGGAAAGAAATTGCAAAAAACAGGGAAGGGCTGAATACCTTTTTAGATGAGGCCTCCAACTATATGGATATGGAGAGTCTTTCCAAAGATTATCCACTTAAAACCTATGAAAAAAAGGAGGTTGTTTTCTGGGAAGGGGATAATGCCCATGCCATGTATTTTATAGAGAGTGGCAGTATAAAAACCTATAAGAGTACAGAATCCGGGAAGGAATTTGTAACCGGTATCTATGGTGCAGGTAATTTTATAGGACAGCTTTCCCTCTTAAATACTGAAAGGACGTATGTGGAAAATGCAACAGTTTTGGAGGATGCACAGCTGTGTTCCATTCCTAGGGAGGATTTTACCAAACTGTTGTACGGCAACGCCATTGTGTCCCAGAAATTTATTAGTATGATATCCAATAACCTCATGCATTTACAAGAGCAACTGGTAGATATGGCTTATGCGTCCGTAAGGCAAAGGGCGGCGAAGGCGCTTTTGGAACTTTACGAAAAACGTGTTATAAAGGACGATGCCAGAAGTGGGATAGGAATACCAAGGGAAGATTTTGCTGGGATGATAGGAACGGCAACGGAAACCGCTATACGTACCTTAACAGATTTTAAGGATGAAGGTCTTATTACCACAGATCACGGTCGTAGAATAGTTATATTGGATAAAAAAGGGTTGAGAAATGTGGCCGACTTTAGGTAAGTAGCCTCTGGTTACACCCAAGAATGGTGTTTTTAGGATTTGCGGAAAATCGTTTTTAGTTTTTTGATGGCGAAAAATAGGAGTATTTTTTGAATAGAACCTTTTAAATTTCCGGCCAATTGCAGAGGATGCATGGCAGATTTGGTACGGTTAAGGCTAAGTTTTAGGCCTTCCACCTCAATATCCCTTAACAAACTTAAGACTTTAAGGCGTTCATCAATCTCTTCGAAGGAGTTGTATTGCTTTCCCATAATTCAATCAAAATAATGTTTAGAAAATTTACGCAATATAGGCCGGTTGATCCTGTCCCTTAAAATATAGCAAACAAAAGCAATTAATAGGTAACCCGCACCAACTATAAAGAATCCCATATAGGGACTGTCCAAAGTTTGGTTCAAGGCGTTGGAGACTGCCCAAGACAGCAAAACCAAGGCCAATATAATAAGGGCGCCAATGAGGAAAATTTGTGCAAAAATGGTCACAAACTTCATCAATACCTTAAATATCTTAAGCTTGGTGTATTCCTCACTATTTTCCAAATAAGACCTTATATTGGTCTCGGCCTCCATAAGGTCTTGCTTAATATTATCCAAAGCCATGCCGCTTATTTTTGTAATTGGGCGTTCTTCTTTTTAAGGTCTTCCAATTTACGCTCAAGTGTAGCTATAATATCATCGGCCTTGTAACTCATTGTGGATATGGCTTCATCCAATTTTCTTTCAAATTTATCTTTTTTCTCTTCAGCTGTTTTGGTAAGTTCATCCTTGGCATGGGAAATCCGCTCTGCCAGGTCTTGACTGGTCTCCCCAACTTTTTGTTTAATTTTATGTCTGGTCTCTACGCCCTTGTCTGGGGCATATAAGATTCCTATTCCTGCGCCTATGGCAGCACCCGTCAACAATGCCAAAAGGACATTTCCATTATTGTTTGTCATGATTTCTGTTTTTAAGGTTTTTTCAATTAAATCAATATCATATACCAAAAATAAACCCATCCCTATCTATTTGAAATGATTTAAATCATATGACGATAGGGAAATAGTGCTTAATTTGTGGGTGCCGAAATTACCAACCCCCCCAACATTATAAACTTAGAACATATGAAATCTAGGGTTCATAAACCGGTGTCACGGCGCTTTTTAATTAAGGACTTTCACAACATACGGGAAATGGAGAAATCCATCAAGATTATCCGTAAACAATCAAAGGACACATTACAATTGTCGGTCTTGGGAAAATTGGAAAAAGACTGTCTTCCACTAGGGAAGAAATTAAATGGTTCCAAAGAGCATATAAAGAAATATTGGAAAGGCCTATTAGGAGCAGAATCGGGCTTCGGATTATTCAGTAATCCAGAAGTCGGGACCGTATTTGTATGCGGCCCATTGGTTTCCCTATTTCTGCATGACCTGGATGGCAAGGCTTTGGGGGCAATGACTGCCGGCCCATATGGTATCCTTAGAGGACTGGGGATTTCGGAAAAAGATGTGACTTACCATTTAAAAAAGCTAATATATTGTCATTACCTATTACTTATTAGAGGAAAGAATAAGGAATTGGAAGAAATTGAAAATAGCTTGCCAAAAACAGCTTAAGAATTATAAGTTCGGGTTAGAATTTTAGAATATTATACAATTAATTCTGTAAAAGACTGTTGAGGTGCTTCTACAAAAAAAAGAAACAGTAGACCTAGCCCTACTGTTTCCCTATTGGGGTTAAATTCCATTTGTTCTGCCATTCTTGCCTTTAAGCCATATTATTGCTAACATGATTTAAAAGTCGATTTTAGAACAACCGGCATCGCTCCCGTCTATATAGCTCCCAAACATTGCTGTATAGGGAACTGGTGCCTTAAACTTCTTTACCATAACGGGAAGTCTTACTTAAAGTACCCGTTAATAAAATAGAAGGTATTGCGTTTGCCTGTTACACTTACGAAAATGAATCTTATGTTGACAATTGTCAATGAATCTTCATTTCATGGTCTAAGGCATCTCCAACACCTTCTAAGTGATTACCCGCCATATGACTATGGCCTGTAAACATATTTTTAGGTCTTCAAAGAACTACTTTGAGGTTAATTGTGGGACAAATTTAAGAGACTTGGTAGTACTATAAAATGACCTAGATCAGTTCCTTCTAATTTTGTGTTTCTTTTAATAATTATAGGGATTGGAGCTATGGGGGTACTGATCTAAATCATATTATTTAAAGGAGGAAGTTTGCATTTTTGATATATAGGTGTTCTTGTATAAAACCGATAACACTTATACCCTTGGAATTTAAATATTATCCTATGGATTTAGAATCGTCAAAGGCTAGAAAAGAAATACTATTGGGCATTGGGCTCAATGCACTACATCAAGAGAGCAGGGAATGGTTGAGCCACATTGCTTTTTGGAAGGATGAAGCTCGTTTTTTTGGGGATTTATTGAATAGGAAGCAAATTAATGAGTCGCAATATAAACAGGAGCTAGACTATTTGGATAAGATTCATGTGGCCCTATTTGATTATTTAGCAGAAGAGATTGTAGCGCATCAAAAGCTGTTATCACGTTTGGAGAAGGGCGAAGAACACTTGTCTGA
>CAXAVP010000003.1:0-41615 GCA_963972175.1 uncultured Arenibacter sp. | reverse complement strand
AAAACGGATAGCGACGGCGATGGGGTCGTAGACCAGGATGATTCGGATAATACCGGTCCTGATTCCGACAGTGACCAAGATGGACTAACGGATGAAGAGGAAGCCAGTTTGGGCACGGACCCCAATAACCCAGATAGCGACGGTGATAGCATACAGGATGGTATAGAGTTCTTAAACGGCACAGATGCATTGGATGGCTGTGATTCCATTGGGGGTACTACACCTGCCGGGAATAATTGTGATATTTTGGTGAATAACGACCTAATGGACGCCAATCTAAACAATGGAACTTTCAAAATAACCAATATTGAACGGTTTCCAAACAATACGGTAGAAGTTTATAATCGTTGGGGGGTATTGGTATATAACACTAACGGATACAATAATAACAATAATAGCTTTAAAGGAATATCCAATGGAAGAGCAGTTATCAAGAAAAATGATGAATTGCCTTCAGGAGTTTATTTCTATATAGTCAAATATGTAAATAATGAGGTAGCAAGAACCAAGTCGGGATATATATACATAAATCGATAACGCTCCTCAAAAATCAACCTGTCAAAGTAAATATTATGAAAAAAATAGCCGTATTTTTAATACTGTTGCTCTTGCCAACTATTTGGTTGCAAGCGCAACAGGATGCACAGTATACTCAGTATATGTATAATACCCTTTCCATAAATCCGGCATACGCGGGGTCCCGAGGTGTATTAAGTATCAATGCCCTTCATAGATCACAATGGTTGGGATTGGATGGTGCCCCAAAAACACAAACCATGAGTGTACATTCCCCTGTTTCCAATAGAGTGGGACTTGGCCTTTCCATAGTTAATGATGAGATTGGCAATGGAACAAATCAGGACACCTATTTTGATGCTGCTTTTTCATATTCTGTTCCAACAAGTGAAAACGGAATTTTGTCATTAGGTTTGAAGGCCGGAGGTCATTTGCTCAACATTGATTTTAATAAGTTAAGAAACTATGTCCCCAGTGCTATGAGTGGTGGAAACGAGAGTGTGGATAAAAAATTCTCCCCTAATTTTGGAATAGGCGTCTATTATCATACCAATCGTTTTTATGCAGGCTTATCGGTGCCCAGTTTTTTAAAAACTGAGCACTTTGAAGGTAATAACTCCACCACTAACTATTTGTCCCAAGAACGATTAAACCTTTATCTTATCTCAGGATTTATTTTAGATATTAATCCAGATTTACAGCTTAAACCAGGGGTTTTGCTAAAATCCGTCGCAGGGGCACCACTCCAATTGGATGTTTCGGCTACGTTTTTGCTTGATCAAAAAATTTCATTGGGAGCAGCCTATAGATGGGATGCTGCTATAAGTGCTCTTGTTGGTTTTCAGTTTACGGATAAGTTTATGGTAGGTATGGCCTATGATAAAGAGACCACTGCACTCGGGGGAACTGTATTTAATGATGGTTCTTTTGAGGTGTTTTTGAGATATGAGCTCTTGACCAAGTTTAAGAAAGTTTTAAATCCCAGATTCTTCTAAATCCTTACCTATGTTGAATATTAGAAAATTAATTTGTGTATTTAGCCTGTTCATGTCCAGTTTAATGGTAGTTGGACAAACCAGGATACAAAAGAAAGCCAATTTAAAATATGATAATTTGGCCTATATAGATGCTATTGAGTCTTATGAAGCCCTAGTTGAAAATGGAATTTCCCAGGATCAAATTTACAAGAGGCTTGCAAATGCCAATTATCAAAATTCCAATTACAAGGAATCGGCAAAATGGTATCAATTATTGTTTGCTATGGAGGATGCTTCCTATGCTTCCGAAGACCTTTACAAGTATGCGGTATCCATGAGATCTAATGGTGGCCATGAGCCTGTGGGGGTAGGGATGTACAAATTCTCCTCCCTATATGGTAATGAAGAAACGGAGGATCAAAATAGTTTGATTTATTTAAAGAAAATGAACGAACAATCGGGCCAATATTCTCTAAAGGAGCTTTCTATAAATTCAGAAGAATCGGATTTTGCCCCCTCTTATTATTTGCAACAACTAGTTTTTGCGTCGACAAGGGATACCGGGATCATAGCTAAGCGAATCAATGTATGGGACAAGAAATCATTTCTAAACCTTTATGCTAATATGGTTCCCAAAGGGAATGATGATGAACAAATCACATTGTTTTCCAAAGATTTGAGAACAAAGGCCCATGAGTCTTCAACCGCTTTCACGAAAGACGGGACTACAGTTTATTTTACCAGGAATAACTTTCATGATGGGGATTTTGGCAGGGATAAAAACGGTATTAGCCGTTTAAAGATCTTTAGGGCAGACTTGGTTGATAATAAATGGACAAATATTATATCTCTGCCGTTTAACAGTGATGATTATTCCGTGGCTCATCCCGCCTTGAGTGCAGATGAAAAGACCTTGTTTTTTTCTTCGGATATGCCCGGAACGATTGGAAGTTCGGATATATTCAAGGTAGCAATTAATACTGATGGTACTTTTGCCCCCCCCACTAATTTGGGACCTCATATAAATACTCCTGCCCGAGAAACTTTCCCCCATATTACCCCTTCCAATATTTTATATTTTGCTTCGGACGGACATCCGGGCCTAGGAGGGCTAGATATATTTGCAACTGAATTGAAGGTGGGTAAAAAATTACAAATTATCAATTTGGCCAGACCAATTAATTCTGAGCAAGACGATTTTTCTTTAATAATAAACGAAAGTGAAAAGTCCGGTTACTTCGCTTCTAATAGAACTGGAGGTATGGGAAGTGATGATATATATGGGTTCATGGAGTTGGCCCCAGTTCAATTTAGCTGTTACACCGATATTAAAGGATGGGTAACGGATAGGGAAAGTGGTAAAAAAATGGCTACAGCGGTGATTACAGTGATGTCATTGGATAATAATAAGGAGTACAATATTCAGAATGTCCAAGGAAATTTCCAAATGAACATCGATTGTGATTTTGATTCCCTAATTTTTAAAGTAGAAGAAGAAGGATATGAAAGTGCTTCCATTACTGTAGGTGGCGGTTATAAACAAGTATTGGACAGTATAGTTGTTTCCCTACAGAAAAAAACTGAACCTTATAAAGTGGGAACTGATCTATTTAAAGTACTTAATTTAGACCCAATATATTTTGATTCCAATAGTTCTAATATAAAGCAGCTATCCTATTCTGATTTGGATAAAATAGTTCAGTTTTTAAAGGAAAATCCCCAATATAAAATTCAAGTGAGGTCTCATACAGATAGCAGAGGTTCAGATACATATAACCAATGGTTATCCGAAAAAAGAGCAGAGTCAACTGTGCAGTACTTCACCACTAGAGGAATTGAAGATTATAGGGTAAGTGGTAAAGGTTATGGGGAAACACAACTATTAAACGAATGTTCCAATAGAGTAAAATGCAGTACGGCATTGCATGAAATAAATAGAAGGTCAGAGTTCATTGTAGTGGAATAGCTGCAGACAACATAAAGGTTAAAAGCAATTAATTGTTTATGAAAATTGAACTCCCTAAAGAGTAATAATTTCACCCAGTAGGTATTGCTTGATTAAGTTTTATTAGTGAAAATCAATTTTAAGAAGTCAGTAAGACGCAGTAAAAATTGCAAGTTGAACCAATCCCGCCTTTTTCGGTGGGATCTAGGTTCAATAACTCGACCCTTGGGTCGAATCCTATTACTGGGTTCAGGGCTTGTCCTGAGGTTTAATACCTTTTATTGAATTTTTTATCAAATTCTAAATATATGGGACTATGGACAAAACATCACAAGAATCATTTGAGGAGGCCAGAGAAAAAATACATTTAAAAATAAGGTTCTACTATAAATTATTGGAATTGTTGGGTCAATCCCAAATTAATTCCAACCTTTTGGAGGCCAGGAGTAATTCTATGGCTTTTTTAAATTCGCCCGAACTGGAAATAGAAGCTATTATAAAAGACAATATTCCTATAAAAATTAAAAATATGGACGCTAAAGGTCTTTCCATGACTTCTCCTTTTATTAATGAAAGGGCAAGGCAAATAACAATTGCCTCACTTGCCAATGGCTTACATAGGTTTCTGCAGGATTACCATAAGTAATTGATTAAAAGTATTATTTGTCGGGAATAGAACTTGTTCTAAGGTTCCACTCGCAAATAAAGCTCAAGCTATTGTGTTCTCATGAGAGATGCAATAAACCTATGGGCTTGTCTTATATCTTTAATTTGAAAGTTTAACTGTAGGCAGATTTAGTGCTCCATAGATCCTATTGCCTTTTTATGAATTTTAATGTGAATAATTCAAAATTTTCAAAGGGATTTTTAAATGTTCACCTTCATCTAAGGTAATACGGTTAAACTATAGATAACAGCCATTTGTCTACCGCAATATTCCTACGAACCATTATTTATAAATACCATTTTATTAATTTATACCTTTTCAAAAATAACCAATTGGTAATAGAAAAAAAGCCAATTTAAAGAGCTGTTATATGATTAATGAGCACAATTTAGATTTGAGAGCTGCATTTTTTGACATGGCACATTCGCCCTTTGCCATTTTGGACAAAGATTTGAGGTTTTTGGACATTAATGAAACTACCCTAATTGCACTGGATATCAAGAAACAAGAAGTTCTAGGCAAGAAATTAGTGGAAATTCTGCCAGGTATAGAAACTACGGAGCGATATAGGTCTTACTTGAACGTTTTAAAAACGGGTATCCCAATAAATATTGACAGGGTTGAACTTAAAATTAAGGGCAAATTGTTCTACTTTTTGATAAAGGCATTTAAAGTGGGAAGTGGTCTAGGGTTGGCCGGATTAAATACCACTAACCTGATGAATACTATTGATGACCTAAAATTTGCCCAATATGAAGCGGAAATTGCTAATATGAATTATAAGGAACGGAATGAGGAACTAGAGGAATTTTCATATGTGGCAGCTCATGATTTGAAAGCCCCACTTATTAACGTTAAAACATTATTGGAAATGTTGAAGGAAGAGAATATGATAACAACTGATGGAACACCCTTGTTTTTGAAATTGCAGAGGGCAGTGGGTTTAATGTCATCAAAACTTCAAGTTTTAAATGAGGTCATTGCCTTAAAATCCAATATTGGAGACGCTAAAAAAATTGTTGATTTTAAAGAAATGATTGATGATATCTCTACAGAGATATGCGAGGATATAAATAGAACCAAAACTAATATAGTAACCGATTTCACAAAATGTCCAAAGATTTATATAGACCCCATACAACTGCACAGTGTTTTGTATAACTTAATAAACAATGCCATAAAATATAGGCACCCTGAGCGAGCTCCGATCATAGAGGTAGTTACTTTCATGAGAAACAACAAGACGCAGATCGAAATAAGTGATAATGGCCTTGGTTTTGACAAAGATCAACACGGAAATAAGCTATTTGGTCTCTTTAAAAGAATGCATACCCACATTGAGGGGTTGGGTGTAGGGCTTTATATAGTGAAATCTATAGTTAATTCTCTGGGAGGGATGATAGATGTAAGCAGTGAAATCAACAAAGGGACAACATTTAAATTAATGATATAATGAAAGAGAATATAAAAGAATTAAAGATACTTTTAGTTGAAGATGATCCCATATCCAATTTTATAACCAAATCCAAATTGAACAAGGTAGGAGCTGAGAACGTTTTTGAAACAGAAAATGGCCAGAGCGCCATTACTTTTCTTGAAGGGGAAAGTCCGGATTTGATTTTTTTGGATATTAATATGCCAATAATGGACGGTTTTGAATTTCTTGAGCGATGTAGGCAAAATAGAATATGGTCCCTTATTCCAGTTGTAATTTTAACATCATCTGTACGTCCATGCGATAAAGAGAGCGCTTTGGAATATAGTAATGTAATCGGATTTTTAGAAAAGCCGTTGAACCAAACTAAAATTGAAAGTATTTTTCTCAAATACACATCTTTTAAAACCAACTATATGTAATAATTAAGGTCCTTTTTAGGTTTTATAAACGATAAATCCCTTGAAATTTTGTAGTTTGTTGGACGAATGAAACCCACTGTTCGTCTTCAGCAATTGGTGTTTGACCGACTGTGGCCAGGATATCTATTCAATTTTTATACATTGAATATAAAATAAGGAGTTATCAATTTTTTTAATTTTTATTTATATGCCTAGAACACTGTCCATTCTTTTAATAGAGGATGATAAAATTGAAAAAATGAAGGTAAAAAGAACCATGGTTAGCCTAGGTTTAAATCATAGGATCGTGGAGGCCAATAACGGGGAAGAAGCCCTAAATATTCTTAAAGGCAAGGATCGACTCCCAGATATAATATTCCTAGACCTAAATATGCCCAAAGTTAATGGATTGGAGTTTCTTAAAATTCTAAAGTCGGATGCCCGTTTGAAATATTTACCTATTATAGTTATCACCACATCTTCCAATTACAGGGATTTGTTGCACTGTTACGAAATTGGTATAGCCGGTTATATAACCAAACCGCTTAAGTATGAGCATTATTCGGAGAAATTAAAAATAGTTTTGGATTATTGGAGTGTAAATGAGTTGATCAACGGTTAAATTATGAAAGGTATTGTCTTCACAGAGTTTTTGGAAATGGTAGAAGAGATGTTTGGCCTCGAGACTGTTGATAACATTATAGAAGGTGCCAATTTAAAATCGGGTGGAATATATACCTCAGTCGGCACCTATGATTTTGTAGAAATGCAAGAACTACTAAGCCGACTTAGTACGGCTAAAAACATACCAATTAACGATTTAATTTACACCTACGGCCTGTATTTCTTCAAGATACTGTTGGCCCACCATCCGGACATTTTTGATAGGTATGAAAATCCCCTCTTGTTTATAGCCTCTGTTGAAAATCATATTCACGTTGAGGTTCGCAAAATATATCCAGGGGCCGAACTTCCCAGCTTTGGTATTCTAGTACAAGAGAACAATTATTTGGAAATTATTTACACCTCAGAAAGGGCAATGTATATGTTCGCAAAAGCACTAATGCAGAAAAGCTTTGAATATTATAATGAGGATGTAAAGATAGATTATGAATTGTTAAAAGCCGATGGCACTCAGGTGAAATTTATGATTTCGACGGAAAATGGAGCAGGAAAAACGGATTAAAATATTGGAGAGGGCCTTGGTAAGGGAAAAAGCCGCCCGAAAGGAGGCGGAAAGACTGTTGGAGGAAAAATCCTCCGAATTGTATAAAATTTCCGAAACTCAAAAACAAACAAATAGCCATTTGCAAGAACTGTTAACCGAGAGAACTTCAGAACTTGAAGGTGTCTTTGTAAACATAATAGACGCTTATATTGTAATGGATCTAACGGGCAATGTTTTGAAAATGAACGATGCCGCGGTAGAATTGATAGGTTATGATTCCAGTAAAGAAGTTTTTAATTTACTCACCCTTATAGATGAGGCGCAAATGGAATATACCATGAAAGCCTTTAAAGAGCTTTATAATATGGGGACCTATACTAATTATAGGGCAGTAATAAAAACAAAATTTGGAAAACTAAGAACAGTCCAGGTTAATGCAAGTATTATATATAACGGTAAAGGTAAGGCTATAGGAGCACAGGGAATTGTACATGATATTACCAATGAAATAGCAATGAAAAGCCTGCTTCAAGATCAAAAAAAGCAACTCGAAATTGTTATAGATAACTCGCCCATTGGAATTTTACTGACAGGAAATGAAGGTAAGAATGTTATTCTAGCCAATAAGGCCATTTGTAAATTGTTAGAATTTTCGGAAGCAGAATTTAAAGACATGGAGGTAAAGGATTTTACCCACCCAGATGATAGGCCTATGACGCTAAAGGAGCTAAAGCTATTCCATGAAGGGGAAAAAGACAGCGCAACCTTGGAAAAGCGATATGTTTCAAAATATGGTAAAACGGTATGGGCAAAGACCTCGGTAACAGTTGTTAGGGACCCTTTGGGCATGGTTAAGTATCACCTTGCTACCATAGAAGATGTTTCCAAAGAGAAGGAACAAAAAGAAAAATTACTAGAATCAGAGGCTAGGCTAAGTAGTCTAATTTTGAATTTACAATCGGGAATTTTGTTGGAAGATGATGAGGGCAAGGTAGTGTTGGCCAACATCCAATTTTGTAGACTCTTTAAGATACCAGTTAATCCAGAGGAATTGGTAGGTATGGATTGTAAATTGGCAGCAGAACAATCCAAAGTTTTGTTTAAGAATCCGGACACTTTTATAAAAAGAATTGATAAGCTATTAACTGACAAATCTATTTGTATAAATGAAGAATTGGAATTGGTAGATGGGCGTTTCTTTAAACGGAGCTACATTCCCATTTTTTATGAAGGAGAAAGTAAAGGTAGGTTATGGTCCTACGAGGATATTACCATGGAAAAGAATTATGAATTAAATCTGAAAATCCAAAAAGATAAGTTTAGTGCAATAATAGATAACATGAACCTAGGTCTATTGGAAGTGGACAATAATGACGCGGTTATGTATGCGAATAAAAGTTTTGTAGATATAAGTGGTTACTCTAGGGAAGACCTATATGGTAAAAAGGCGTCAGAGACATTGATGACCTCTAGGTTTAAACGTAAAATTGCTGATAAAAATAACAAAAGGAAACTTGGCATTTCCGATTCATATGAAGTTGAAATACTGACCAAAGAAGGAGAACTGAAACATTGGTTGATCAGTGGAGCACCCAATTATGATAGCAATGGACAATTGGTTGGGTCTATTGGCGTGCACCTGGATATCACGGAAAAGAAAAATCTGGAATTGCAGAAAGAGCAATTGTTGATCAATTTGGAAAAACAGAACGCGCAACTTAATGAGTTTGCCCATATTGTTTCCCACGATTTAAAGTCGCCCCTTCGTAGTATTTCGGCACTGATAGCATGGACTAAGGAAGACTTTTTTAAAAATATGGAAGAACAATCCTTGACCAACTTGGATCTAATAGAGGAAAAAATAGAGAGAATGGATCTTTTGATAGAAAACATCTTAAAATATTCCAGTATAGACAATTCACAATCTCAAATAGAGGAAGTAAATTTAAATACCTTGATGGAAGATGTTCTGAAAATGATGTATGTACCGGAAAATGTGGAAATTGTAGTGTTAAAGAAATTACCTATTTTTTATGGGGATACCACCAAAATTCAGCAATTATTTCTCAACTTATTAAGTAATGCCGTAAATCATTTGGACAAGCCACAAGGTTTAATTGAAATTGATTATGTTCCGTTAGATTCTCATTTTCAATTTTCTATTAAGGATAACGGTAAAGGTATTAAAGAGGAAGACCACCAAAAAATATTTGAAATTTTTAAGACCCTTGACTCTAGTGAAAAGGCCACAGGTATTGGCCTAAGTATTGTGAAAAAGGTACTTGACTTATATCATGGTGAAATTTGGTTAGAAAGTGAGGTTGGGGTAGGAACTACATTTTATTTTACCATGAAACAACAGTAAAAATGTTGTAAAGGGTGTTACAGATTGCCAACTTTAATTCTTGGCCATTAAAATTGTTTTGAATGTATAATACAATAATGAGATTCAACGTATGTCGTACAATTTAAATATGGCATGAATATTTAGCTAGAAAAAAAACAGACATATGGATGATGTACCAAATCTAGACTATATATGTCAACTTTCTCAAGGGGATAAAGATTTTATGCACAAAATCCTACAAGTGGTAAAAAAAGAATTGCCCTTGGAGATATGCACTTACAATTTACATTTAGCAGAGGAAGATTTTATAATGGCAGCTGAAGATGTTCACAAATTAAAACATAAGATCAGTATTTTAGGGTTGGAAAAAGGGTATCATTTGGCGGTTGATCATGAAGAAAATTTAATAAAAGGCAATGTGTCCTTAAAGTTGGATTTTGATAAAATATTAGAGCTGATGTTGCGTTTTATAGAAAAGACTTAACAAATTATAGATGGATTGTATTATTATTGATGATGAGGAAATGGCTAGGACTATTGTAGAACAATTGGCTGCAAATAACCATGATGTTGATATAGTTGGTAGCTTTTCGAATGCCATCGAGGCTATCAAATACCTCAATGAAAATGAAGTGGAACTCATTTTTTTGGATATCCATATGCCCACATTTACGGGCTTCGACTTAATTAAAACGTTAAAAAATCCTCCAAAGATAATCCTTACCACCTCTGACCGTAATTTTGCTATTGAGGCTTTTGAATACGAATGTATAGTGGATTATTACGTTAAGCCATTTATGCAGGAACGTTTTGATAAAGGAATACAGAAGGCATTATCATTCGGTACAAATAAAAATGTGGAGCATGCCAAGGCGACTTTAAATGATGTAAATGTTCTATATATTAATATAGATAGGCGTCTGATCAAGATCGACATACCTACCATTAAAATTGTTGAAGCAAAGGGAGATTATATTTTGTTGAAAACAGATAATAAGAACTATACCGTACATTCTACTTTAAAGAAAATAGAGGATAAATTGCCTAAGGATACTTTCTTAAAAGTCCATAGGTCTTATGTGATCAACACAAATAAAATTATTGATATAGAAGATAATAGTGTATTAATTGAAAAAGATGTAATTCCCGTTAGTAGATCTAATAGGCCCGAGCTTATGCGGAGGTTGAACCTTCTTTGACCCCTGTAGGGGTTTGAGGGCTCATAACTTCTAATTGGCCATTACCCCTTTTCTTATGGTGAAAAAGAACGTTGATCCAACACCTTCCTTACTTTCTAACCAAATTTTACCTTCATAACTGTTCACTAATTTTTTGGCTATGGATAATCCAATTCCAGAGGATTCATTAGTGTTTGTAAGGGATTGAAACACTTGAAATATTTTATGAAAATACTTTTGGTTTATGCCTATCCCGTTATCCCTTATTACAAACTTATGATGGTTTGGGCAATCCTCACTGGAGATTTCTATTAACCCAGAAGGTTTATCAATTGCTGTAATGGCATTTTGGATGATATTTTGAAAAATTTGAAAAAATTTCATTTCGTTCCCAGCGATTGTCGGGAGAGAATTCTTTATGGTAAGGGTTATATTGGAAGGTAAGTTTAGATTTTGCTTTATTTTTTGGATAACCAAATTTAGGTCCACATTTTCCGTGTTAACAGGTTCCCGATCCATTATGGAATAATTTGTAATCTTTGTGGTCATGTTTTCCATTTCAGATAAGGAGGTATTTATTAGATCAATATTATTTAAGGTTTCATCGTTTAATTGTCCCTTATTGTCTTCTTTTATCCAGTGTAATAACGTATCAATAGCCCTCAAAGGAGATCTAAGGTCATGGGAAACTATTTTAACATACTCTTCAAGCTGCATTTGATAGTTGGCGATTTTTTCCAAATGATTGATTTGTATAATTTTAGTGGCCGCTATTGAGGCAATAATTCCTAACGTTTTTATATTATTCTCATTAAAAAAAACGTTTTTAGGATCTTTGGAATAAATTACACCAATAGTTTCCGTGTTGTTATATAGCATTGGAATAGCTATTTCAGTATAAGGATAGGTCATATTACCGCTTTTGGCGGACCCATATGTGATTTCGGTGACTCCCTTTTTGGCAACTCTGCCTATTATACCCTCGCCAAAATGGATTATCGTAGATTCTGCCCCTTGCGCAGGGGAATTGCCATCATAAAACTTGGGGGTGGCTTGCGCAAGGGAGTTATCAGAACCTATCTTTAAAAATACGTCACATAGACAATTACTGTAGTGAGTATCAAATAGATGGTGAATTGCGGCCAATACATTATTAATTTTCTTACTGTCCTGGATTGCCGAAGCAAAGCTATTGATTAGAAAAAGTTGCCTATTGGTATTGGTTAATTCTTCAACTAGCTTTTGTTGTATTTGAATGTTTAATTTTTCCCTATTCTCCATCCTTGCTCCAGATTGTGTCCCGTTCGTTTATACAGATCATATAATTTCAGTTGATAAACAGGTATTTGCATATAATGGAAAAATATTGTCAACGTAAAAATCCTTTTCAAAAACTGTTCTTCCAGAAATACAGTCCGACAACATTGTTACGTCAAAACCTCGTTCAAAAGCTGACCTCCCTGTAGAATCTATACATATGGATGCAACCGTTCCGGCCAGATAAACATGTTCTACATGGTGATCACGAAGTGTCTCTTCTAGATTGGTATTAAAAAAGGCATTTAAGCCCAACTTTCCCGGAATCTCTATGATGCTATCGCCAAATTGCTTTATTTCATCTATGGTTTCGCAACCTTTAGTTCCTTTTTTAAATGCACCAAAAGATTTAATGGT
Organism: uncultured Arenibacter sp.; assembly: GCA_963972175.1. Classification (GTDB taxonomy): domain Bacteria; phylum Bacteroidota; class Bacteroidia; order Flavobacteriales; family Flavobacteriaceae; genus Arenibacter. The sequence continues at coordinate 29,307 of CAXAVP010000003.1, read as the reverse complement.
TTTCAAAATGCCAACAGGTTCAGTAAGCTCAGAGTAGTTTTCGGAAAAAACAATTGGGGTAGAAATTATTATGATTTCTGGTGAATCCTTGGTTTGTTGAATTAGATTTACCGTATTTTTAATAATATTTGTAACCTTGGAGGATTCTTCTACAACACTTCTTAGTATTCCATCCTCGGAAAAATAATCGTTCTGATATCCAATTAATAATAAGGCCTTTTTTTTCATTTCATTTAACGTTTAAAAATACATAGTTTTCTTCCTGAAATTGCGGACTGGCCCTCAGGTATCAAACAAAATTAATATAGAAATGACCTTTAACTGGGCAAAACCCATCATTGGGTGTTATCTGTTGTCCAATGGACGTTTTGTTTCGATGAATGGTAATACTAATTTGTTGGTGTGGATTTAATTGTTAAGTATGTAGATCGGAAAATTATCAAGAAGCTTTAAATAGTAAATACCTATCCGCTGAATTATTCAATAAATAGTTGCTATTGGCAAAGTGCAAACAGGATAAAAAATATAAAACGCTATAAATTTTAATTTTAAAGATAGGGTGGCTATGTTCGGTCTACAGAAATTGGTTATTCATCGATATATTACAATTGATTCATTTAGTTGGGAATACTTTTACTGTCAATATAATTCATTTTTAACGACATTACTTTGGTAAATAAATAAGCTTATTGCGATGAAAACAAAAATCCTATATTGAATAGTTCCATACAACCAATTATATTTTTCAGCAAAGCACAATATAACTATTAGTCCTACTTAGTATGCTAACCCAAAAATCCCAGACACCCCCCAAGATCTGGGATTTTTTTGTTCAAGGGCTTTAAATTAAGGGCCATAAAATTAAACACCTAATCTTTTGTAAGAATTAAAAATGGGATGTACCTATTCTTATCCAACTGCTTAGATGTTTTTAACGGAAACTTATATATTTATGCTCCGTTGCTATTGCTTTTAAAACCTTCTTCAAGGTAGGATTGCTTCTTACCAACTATAGATAAAATTTACTTACCAGATTTCGTGGGATTTAATCAAGGGATTAAAATATATTAACCGTATACAATAGGTTATTTATTAAAAATAGAAATGCCCACACCTTAAATCTATTTTACAAACCTGGTTTGAAAAATACACCTACTCTTTTTGCGGTAATTATTGTTGTCTTAGCAATTAGCCGTTGGACTTACAACAAAAAATTGGACAAATGATTAGGGGGACTGGGGCAGATAAGTATCAATTGGACTCTTAGTTTAAAAGGCCACTTAAACCATTTAAAGGGCTAAAATCACCACTCAACTATAGAAAGTAGTGCATGGTGGGAATTGAATAATTCAAAGTTCAAATGCATCGTAAGTTTGTCGGAAACAATTTTATAAATCAAATATTAATCCCAAATTTTAATTATTATGAAACATTACAAAATGATTTTTTTAGCCGTGTTTGCCCTAATGGCCCAAATGGGTATTGCACAAGACGCAGGGGTGGCCGTTGATAATAATGATGATGCTGATTACTCACATCCATTTCAAGTCACGGTTCCTGAAGTTTTTATTGTTGATGTTCACAAGGCAGATGGCGCCGAAGCTATTGCCGTGAATTTCGACTTAAATTCTATTACAGAAGAGGCAGGATTATATTACGAGAATGATCTGTCCGAAACCTTATGGATGAATTATACCAGTGTAGTTCCCGGTGTTGTAGGAACTGGAGCCACAGAGAACAGAACCATTAACGTAAAAATGGATGGAGATTTTCCAATGGGGTTAAACTTGGTTATTGCTGCAGAACAACCGGTTATTACTAATGGTGATGGAGAGCCTGGTACGTCGGTAGACGAGGTTCGACTTGGAGTTACTGCAGGTATGACCGATAAACCAATTGTGGAGGCAATAGGTAGTGTCTTTACTGGTAATGGCTATAATAATGGCGTGGCTTTAAGGTATAGCCTGGAAAAGGTTGATGGTGAATTTGAACAGCTTTACCAAGGAGTTTACGACTCAACAATTACTTATACCATTACAGACCAATAAAATATTTGGTTCGTTGTTAAGAGGGTCTTTCTATTTTTTAAGGGACCCTCTTTTATGTCAATTACTTTTAATGAAGTAGAGAAATCGTCATTATGTGGGTAATTTTGAAATGTACACCAATTTTTTTTTGAGCCAATCAAAAATACTTCCTTGCGCTAAGGGATAACATTAAAATCAGATTTCTGGTTTAAAATTTCAATTATTTAATGTGTTTCGGAAATACCGTACGGCACTTTAATTTTTGATTAAGGATTTAGCGAACTTTATTCTCCGCATACAGATATCTACCTAAGTAGTATTATAACCTCTTCGGCTGTGGTTTTGAACGGATCTTGTCCTTAAATCAAAAAATGCCTATAGACAATGTAAATGTTGTGGAATAGAATGTACAGGGTACGAACTTTTAAAACAACCGGTTCAGACTAAGCTAAAAAAGCATAGCTAAAGGGTTGGAGGCGGTGTTAGAACAGCTAATGGACATAGAAGTACCACTCGTCTATAGATATGACCTTCTCGGACTTCAAGGCCTCATTTTTACCTTCATATAAATGATCTTTGGCTCATAAGTATACTACCAAAGTATTATTAATTCGCAATTGTTATGAAAAATATTTATTCACTTCTATTCTGTTTTATGTACTCACTAATAACTAGTGCCAACGTAGGCGTGCTAAACGGCTTTACCCATGTTGCCAGTGGTAAGGCGGGAGATGTTATTCATGGGGAAATTATATTGGTTAATTCCTCGCTTAAGGAAGAGAGAGTAACCTTTAGTATGGCAGATGCCATTTATAATTGTGGGTCAAATACGTATTACACAATGGAAAGAACTCATGACTTTTCTTCAATAAACTGGGTACAAGGTGAAGTTGCTGAAAAAGTCCTATTGCCGAATGAAAAGTATGTTTTCAAGTATAGTATCATAGTACCTAAGAAAGAATTGGCAAGTGGATCTTATTGGAGTATGATCATGGTAAATGTAGAAAAGCCTATAAAGGAGGAGATGGTAAGGGAACAGGTGTCGGTGAAGAGTAAGATAAGATATGGAATTCGGCTAATCACGGACATTAATGAAAAATCAGACCAAGAAATAGAATTTGAAGGGGTAAGTACCAGTTTGGCAGATCAGGATAATAGCGTTACCATATCTGTAGGTAATTATGGAATGTTTGCAGAAAAGGTATCCTTGACCTTGGAAATATATAATCAGAAGGGTGAAAAGATCAAAGAACTATATTCTGTTAATTCTTTTGTCTTTCCCCGAGTCTGTAAAGACTTTACATTTTCATTAAACCATCTCTTAAAAGGTAATTATGATTGTGTTCTTCTAGCGGAGACTAGAGGCGACCTTATAGGCACTAACATGAGCATAAGTGTAGACTAAATTACTTTTTGTTTTAAGTGAAAGAAAACTTATTTAACTAACCTTACCATTATGCATTATCGTTATTTACTACTTATTGTTTTTGGAATTATTTGCCAAATTGGTTTTGGACAGATAATGGTAAGAAATATTAACGGGGAAGCATCCGCTAATGTTATTCCTGGACAGCGGTATACTTTAATTTTTGAACTAAAAAACCAGCGGAAACAAATCCAATATATTCAAAAAACTAAATTGTTGGCTCCGGCAGACTGGCAAATTGTAACGGACTCCTATACAGGGGAATTAAAACCAATGGAAAGGAAAAAAGTGTTTACTACTTATGTGGTACCGAAGAATGCTGAAGCTAAGGATGTAGTATTGGTTTTTTTGGTAATTGGATTAAATGGGGAGGTTATCGGGGAAACAAGTTTCGGCGGTAAGGTCCAAGAATTACATGAATTAATGGTACGTAAAATAGCGGCACCTGAATTGGTTAAGGCAGGTGAGATTATTGAAGCATCGTTTGAGGTAGTTAATCAAGGTAATGTGACTGAGGATATAAATTTGGTCACTTCCAGTGAAATAAATGGTCCACTAAACGTAAATCTTAAACCAGGTGAAGCGGTTACAGTTGTTTTAAATGAAAAAACAAATAAAAAACAACGTGTTTTAGAGTCGAAAAACATACTGCTTAAGGCCTATATCACGGATGAAGACAGGGAATATCGTGCCTATTCCAATACAAGTGTATATCCTATTAAGGTGCAGGAAAATGATTCCTATTTTCGATATCCCATAGAAACAAGCTTGTTTTGGAATAGTATCAATACCAATACCGTCAATGAATCGGCATTAATGGTAGAAGCAAATGGAACTGGATATTTGGATGTGGAGCAAAACCATTATTTGGATTTTATTATTCGCACACCAAACCATGGACGCAGAAATAGATTTGGAATGTATGATAGATATACGGCAGAATACCAATATAAAAATGATTTTAACTTGCTAATAGGCGACTTTAATTATAGCCCAAATAGGTTAGGATTTCAGAATAGATATGGTTTTGGGGTTAAAATGGATTATAAAAAAAACAGCTTCAATGGCATTGTTTTCTATTCTAAACCGAGATTAAATACGTATAATACAGCCCCTATTATAGGATATAAGGGAGTTTTTAATGTATCGGAGCAATTTAATATAGCCCTTTCATTTTCGCACTCCAAAGGGCAGGAATATGATTTAGGGGATACCACTAAATCATTGGGTTACAAGAATGGTCAAATAATAGGGGTTGAACTACAATATTCTAAAGGGAAAAGCTTTATTAAGCAAATTAGCTCTATGAGCTTATCACGAAAAAATACTTCGTTCGCCCAGGAATTTAGACTTAGGCACACATTTGAAAAATTGGCTTATAATGGTAACTTTTTAATTTCTGGCAAGAATTTCCTCGGAAGATTTCGTAATAGCCTACAGTTTGGTAATGGTTTAAATTATTATCTAGGGCAAGTGAGGTTGTTTGCATCGCAGAATTTTTCGAAGTTAAACAACGATTACGATCCAATTTATGAAATCCCAGAGCCTTATTTTGAAACTTATAGATTGGGAGCTGGTTATAATTTAGGTTCTAGACATATGTTCAATTTAGGATATTCAAAATCTATCAGGGAGGATAAGCAGGACCGCATAGCTACCCGCTATCATTATAAGGAGCATGGATTTTTCTATTCTTACGGTTACAGACAAGACCGATGGAATGTTAACTTTAGTGGCCGGATTTCAAAAACAAAGGATTTAAGGTCGCTTTTTTCCAAATATAGAAATACGTACGGTCATAGTATATCCGGAAATTTCAGGGTCTCTGGTATTTTAAACCTTAATGCAAATATTGATCATAACTATACCAATAGGTACTCTAACAATGGAGGACTTAGTAATTATTACCATTACGGACTGGGATTAGATTTGAGTATTGTTCCAAATTTTCAATTTACAGGACGCTACAATAGTGGCTTTAGTCCCGAAGACAATTTTTTAAATCGTGATTATGTTAATTTAAACCTGACTACAACAATTCACAAAAGGCATCATATTTCAGCTAGGGTTAATTTATTTGAAGATACTTTAATGGACTGGGGAGGGGAATGGTATAGCTTTGTGAAATACAGCTATACTTTTGGGGTGCCATTGAAGAAAGTTAGATGGCAGGGTAATCTTCAGGGAAAGATATGGTCCAATGACCTGGATATCCCTGTAGAGGATGTAAAGATAATTTCTTCAGGAAAGTCCGTGGTTACCAATGAAGATGGCTCATTCTCAATTAAGAACCTTAACGAAGGAAGTCATTTCATAATGGTGGATGTTGCAGGGTTGCCATTAGGGGTTGTTCCCGTTCAAAAAATGCCAGTACAAGTCCAGATTAATACAGATTCAAATGAGTTTCTAGATATACAATTGGTTAGATCCGGAACATTGGTCGGGCGTTTGGTGCCGAAAGGTAATTTTAGCAAGAATTACGATCTTTCTGGGTACTTGAAATTGGAGAAAATAGGTGATGCCACGACCTTATATACAGAGAGTAATGCAGATGGTAAATTTACAGTTAAAGGAATGGTACCTGGAGAGTATGCGGTTACCTTGATGCGTTTAAAAAAGGATGAAGGGTTACTAGTTGAAAATATTTATAGCCAAATTAAGATAGAGGCAAATGGAATAAGTTCCTTACAAATGTCGGTAACCGAGAAAAAGAGGGCAATAAAATTTAAAGAATCTAATTTTAAGATAAAATTATAATTATGGTCAAGTGGTTTGTTAGCTTAACACTATTATTAGTAGGAATTACAATGTTTGCACAAGGTGATGACACCTTTGATGCCTCCTCGGTAAGCGGAGTGCTAAATTCAGAACAACAAACCGTAGTTCCCTTGGCAATCAACTTATTGGATTTTGCCATTTTGGATGTAGAACCCGATCCAGGGGCTAGAGTGGACATGGGTGGTATTCCTAGTTCCCTTGAGGCAGGTATGGCAATTAGTAGTGGATTTGGTTCCAACGGACTTGTAGACGAAAGCCTATATCTAAATTTTTCGGCTAGGGGCAATGGGCAGCAATACGTGGTTAGAGCGTATGCCAATATGCCTATTCCAGATGAAGTACAGATAACCGTTGTGCCCATCCCGGAAATTACGGGAAATGGTGAAGTGGGTACTGCAGTAAGCGACCCTGTGGTATTGGGGACTTTTGGCTCTGAGGAGGTTATTATTACAGGTATAGGAAGCGGGTACACTGGAAATGGGTATACGGGATATAAATTGCGGTATGAGGTTATAGCCTCTGGAGGCGTAAGTCTTGATCCGAGTTTTGAGATCATATATGAAATAATAGCACAATGAAAATTTTTAGGATGAGAAATATACTTATACTTTTTGTAGCTAGCTGTTTTGTTAATGCAGGGGCACAGGTGGGCGAGCTATTGCCAGGGCAACTGGTTGTTTCCGGGTCTGTTTCCGTGAACCAAGATGTAAATGACATTTTGGGAAATGAGGCCGGACTTGATGATAAAGTGGTAAATGCGGATAGTACTATAAAGTTAGAATATACTTTGAATGCACAAGGTGGGCCTATAGGTTTGAACTCAACACAAATGTGCTCTAATAATATTTATCTATACAGAGTGTATTTACACAGTAATGCGCCCAATGATATCATGGTGGAAGCACAAACCTTGGAAGGTTCCGGGACAGCTATACCTCCTTACCCATTGGGGCCGTCACAAGCAACACTGTATCCAGGGGCCGCGACCTATGATGCTTCTCCATTGCCCGACAGGACGTTGACCAGTTCTAGTGCTAGTTTTGTTGAGATCCCGAATGATGCCCAATTTGCCAAGAAAATCTTTGAGTTTGTCGGATGCCGAACACAAATACCCATTAATTTTAGGGTTACCTCAGGTGTAAGTGCCCCAAATAACAGTTCGGTGGATATATATTATACCATTGTGGGCAGTTTATTGCAATAATGGTGTACAATTATTTTTCGATTGCAAATTGGACGGTAGCTGTTTATTCGTACGATTTTATATATCCAGCCCTTTATTTTAGTAATTATCCACTATAAATAAAATTCAATTATTAATGGCCAAATGTTAAGCTATTGCTTGTCTTGATATGTCATTAAAGATGAGCGTGTTCAAGCTGCTACCTAATCATAATTTTTACTGTCTTTTTATTTTGGAACTGTCCTTGTAAATTGGGACAATGGCTTTTAAGGAGTACTGACTAATGGACGGGATAAATTCCCAAGTTCTTTGTAAACAGGGTTTTCATTTATCGATATTTACCGGTTGTTTATCGATGGTAAACCTTACTTAATCCATGGGCCCCGCAAGAGATGTTATTTGGTCTATATATTTGTGGTATATGGACAATTAAGCTCCATGGATTAAAATACTTTATTATGGAAAGAATTAATAAAAGTAGGAGAAAATTAAGGGGTATTGTAATTTGGTTCAATAATTTGTTCGCAAATAAGAAAAAACCAGCCTCTTTGAAAACTTTGGGAAAGAGCTTATCCGTATTGAAAAAAAAAGAAATTATTCTTTTGAATAAATTAAAAAAAGAGAATAGTCAAATGAGTTTACTTTGTAGAGCCATTTCCGGATTGGATTCGTAAGCCGTTGATTTATAAAATTTATTCGAATTCTGTGTGTATTTGATTTTGCATTTTACATTTTACACAGATTGCTTCTAGTAAAATAATTAAAGTGTGATAATTGGCAATACTGTAAAAGCTAATCTAACTCGGATACTAAATAGGTGTTACAGTGCACGTGATATTAAACTCCATCCGCTTCTCAATAAATACCAACAATTAAAAAACGACATACTTCCAATATTTCCTCAGATTATTCATTAAGGAAAACAGTAATTGAAGATGAAGACATTCAAGAATATTATAACGGTAATTCTGATTTCTGATTATGGTAATGTCTGACTTAGATGTACAACCCTATGTGGCACCCATTCTTTGGTCTTTTCTACTTCGGTCTTATTGGATATACCAAAATATGGATGGTTACAGACGGCGTTGCATAATGAATTGGGACTTTCTGTAGGTTTAGGGATTAACATCAACAAAAAGTTGTCACGTGGATATTTATTTGAGAAAAATATTTGGGATTACGGAGCTGATTTCGGATGGAGTTATGGACTATCACCAGCGTACAACTTTAAAAATCATTTGGGGGCCTACTTATGCGTGATGCGGTGTCCCAAGACCGTAAGATAGATGGATCGTTAAAAACTACGAAGAACAGTTAATACATTTGACTTCTGAAAAGAATTGTGCCAGTATTAAAGGTAAAACATTAGCCGAAGAAAATAGGTTCCTTTTGGATGAACTACTTCTAAGGCAGGACTCCATGGAACTTGTTAGGAATAGGGAATATGAGAAGAGGTTTCTAATGATGGTCAATATTTTAAAAGATGAAATAAAGCAAGGTATAGCTGATGTTTCAGCTGTTGCTAAAAATACAACCACTTCTGTGGACCAAAAAGGAAATGGCAATACCTATAAAATTAATAACTCCAAGGTCAAAGTGCAAAATCTCCATAACCTCATGCCTATATTGAAAAAAAAGTCAGTCTGACATAATAGGTGCTGTTTCTGGGTACTATTTAATAGCTAATGTTTTTAAAAGAGAAGGGAACCTAAGGAAGTTCTTAAGTGTTGAAAGAAAGAGGATTGCCTGCTCAAAAGTTTTACAATAAAGTGAATGATCTGTATTATATTAACATTGCTAATTATAGAACTAAGGTACAAGCTCACTTAGCGTTGAGGTTAAACCTAAATGGCAAATAGTATAATGACAAATGGAGTATGGAAATTTACAACTCCAACATGGTTGCCAATAATTTATATGGGGAATGACTAATAAATATTAGTTTTTGATTTGTTCCTAGACTATTAAAGAATAACCCTAAGGTATGAAGAAGATAAATAATCTTATTTGTATCTTGTATAATACAATAGACTAGCCCACAATATCTCAAGGCGTCTTACTTGGTTTGAGTGTACAATTAGGTGTGCAAAACGAAATAAAGTTTTGTAAACAACTGTAAGAAATCGTTTTAAGTATTTGTAGTTGGGTATGTCACCATTAAAACTTTTAAATGGTTGTTTTTTGTTATCTTCCACCTTCAAAAACCAACAAACAAAACCATGATTACAAAGCACTTTGGAAGAAAGGGATTTATTTGTACTATTTTTACCCTATTGCTAATGACTGCCACTAACAGCTTGGTTTACAGTCAGGAAAACTTAGGCAATTCCCCCAATTTCATAATAATCTTTGCCGATGATCTGGGCTATGGAGACCTTGGAGCTTATGGCCATCCAACCATAAAAACACCAAATCTGGACCAAATGGCCGCCGAAGGTCAAAAGTGGACCAATTTTTATGTTGGTGCCAGCGTATGTACGCCCAGTAGGGCTGCCTTGTTGACAGGACGGTTACCTGTAAGAAGTGGTATGGCGAGTGATACAAGAAGGGTGTTGTTCCCCAATTCCAAATATGGTTTGCCCAACTCGGAGATAACCCTCGCAGAACAATTAAAGACCGTAGGATATACCTCTGCCTGTATAGGTAAATGGCACCTTGGACATAAAGAGGAATACCTACCTACAAACAATGGCTTTGATTATTATTATGGAATTCCCTACTCCAACGATATGGATTTTGTGGGTGACTATAAGGCTTTTAAGAAAACAAACGGTAATTTACCAACGGAGAATTTTAATGTCCCCCTAATTCGCAATACTACGGTTATAGAAAGGCCAGCAGATCAAAACACCATTACCAAAAGATATACGGAAGAGACTATAGACTACATTAAAAAAAATAAGAATAAGCCGTTCTTTATTTATCTGGCCCACAATCTGCCCCATATACCCTTATTTGCATCAGCCGATTTTTTGGGCAAAAGCGAAAGAGGTATCTATGGTGATGTGGTTGAGGAAATTGATCACGGTATAGGACAAATAATCGCCACCTTAAAGGAAGAAGGTTTGGACAAAAATACCATTGTGGTCTTTACATCGGACAATGGTCCCTGGCTATCCTATGGTGTTAATGGCGGTAGTGCAGGATTATTGAAAGCAGGAAAAGGTATGACCTGGGAAGGTGGCATGCGCGAACCCTGTATCTTTTGGTCCCCTACCAATATTAAGCCAGCAGTAGTAAGCCAACTGGGCACTACCATGGACCTGTTTTCTACCTTTAGTGCCTTGGCAGGGGCAGCTATGCCCGAGGATAGGATTATGGATGGTGTTGACCTAAGTGCCACTCTTTTTAAGAATGGGCAAAGCCCACGAAAAGGGGTTTTCTACTATAGGGGAACACAGCTATATGCAGCCCGACTAGGAGATTACAAAGCCCATTATATTACTCAGGGCGCCTATGGTCAGTTTGGCAAGAAGGAAGTACATGACCCGCCCATATTATTCAATTTAAGTGTAGACCCCTCGGAAAAATTTGATATAGGCGCCAGTCATCCAGAAATTATTGCTAAGATCAACGCCATGGTAAAGGAACACCAAACCAATTTAGTAAGGGGCAAAGACCAACTAGCGGATTTGGAATGAATAAAACAGACATTTTAAGGCATTGCAAACTTAGTTGATTACATTTATGGACTAAGCTTCTACCACAGATTCCTCCTCTTCCGGTCGCCTAGCCCTATTACCGGCTATAATACTCAAAATAAAAATCTGGGAGGCATGGAATATCATAATGGGCAACAAAATAATACCCAATGAGGCCATATTGCCAAATAGTATTTTAGAGAAAACTGTACCGTGTACCAATGATTTTTTAGTGCCACAAAACTGGGCGGTAATTTGATCTTCCGGACTGAAATTAAATTTTCTGGCCACAAAACCTATAACATAAAACACTGTATAAAACAACGCCAATACAGCCAAAAAGAGCACTAGTAAATCCAAAAGGGACACCGCTCTAAATATCTTTCCATCAAATGATCCCGCAAAACTTTTGTAGATTATTAGTAGGATAATCAATTTGTCAAACAAGCTTAAGCGCTTACTGTATTTTTGCGCCAAGTCTCCAAAAAAGCGTTGTAAAAGAAAGCCAATCACTACGGGTAGTATAATTTGCAAGATTAATTTGCCGTAGATTTCGGAAAAATCAAAATCCGTCATGGCACTTTTTACAAAGGGTCCCAACCACAGAGGTGTAATCGCAATTCCAATTATACCCGAAATACTGGCGTTGAAAATGGCTGCAGGAATATTGCCCTTGGCCATGGATACCATTACTACGGAGGAAGATACTGTGGATGGAAGGGCTGCCAAAAAGAAAAAAGCCAACCAGAGGGTCTGCTGATCTTCATTTTGCATGAGCGGATAAAATGCCAAAACAACTAGGGGGAAAATCAAAAAGGTAGCTAGCTGTATCAACAAGTGCAGCTTCCAGTTTTTAAGTCCCGCTTTTAATTTATGCGGACTCAATTTCAAGCCGTAAAAAAAGAAAATCAAAGAGATCCCAATCGCACTTATGGCATCAATTGGGATTTTACTATTTGCCGTGCCCCAATCCGGGAATATATAAGCTACTCCAATGACAGCTATTATGGACAGGACAAACCCATCGATTTTAAATTTCATTCCTATAAAAAATTTACATTTATCAAAAACGGGCTCCTTACAACATTAGGCATTTAACAGTCGCTACAACTATCAATAGTACATATAATTGCCAATACTTATCTATACTTAAAAGAAATATATAAATAAGTGACAGGACCCTCATATGGGTTGTAAATTTAAGGTTTAATATTAACCCAATATAAGGAAGCAACAGCTTAAATATACAATTGACAAGGCTATGAATAAAGATTTGCCTATCTGTGTATCTTCAACACCTTGGCCCCTTTTATATGCCGTTCTTTTAAATCTAGAAGTGCTGTATTGCCTTCTTCCAATGGGTATACCACTACTTTTGGATCAATAGATGCTTTTGCAGCCAGTGCCAAAAAGTCCTCAATATCCTTTACTGTTAAATTGGCTACCGATTTAATTTCCTTTTCCATCCAAAGGTGATCCTGATAATTTAGCTTTTGAAGATAGTCCTTGTCCATTTCCTCTTTACGAATGGCATAGATTACCAATCTACCTCCTTTTTTTAAGTTGGAAAGTGCTTTCTAATTGGAAATAGGAGGATGATTAATGCCAAGGATTGTACTTAGCTTATGATTGATATTGTCTACAAAAAGAGGTGCATTGGCCAGTATAGATTCCCCACTAAGGGCATCTACACCATCTATTTTATAGTTTCCATCGCCAGATGTAGCCAGATAAACCATTTTATTATTGTATTCTTTGGCTCTTTCCCTAAAGGCCGATACCGTTTTGGGAGGCTTCCAGTATTCCCAGGTATGGATAACCAAGATAGCAGTAAATGGTTTGGGATCTATGGTATCCAAGGTGGTAACATCAACAGCCCTGATATAAACAGCGTCCAGATTATATCGTTCAATTACAGCAGAAGTTATGGCATTTTTAAAATCGCCTCCTTGGGTAGCTATCAATAGCTTTTTTTCCAAAGAGGGCTCATTAACCTCATAAGTTGACACCACATCCATAGAAAAGGTGATGCCGTACCAAAGTGACAGTATTATGAGGCCTATTAGAAGAAACAAACCAAAAAGCAATGCTTTTTTTAATCCTTTCATTCCAATTTACCTTTGTGACTTTTTAGATGCCGCTTTAAGAGTAGTTTTAGGTCATCCAAATACTGACTAAAAACGTTGACATCCATTTCCGGGTGTGCCGTAGCGGGCAAGGTCATGGGATTTTCATCCAAAAAATGATAAAGTTCCGGATAGTTCGTCCCAATATTATTGGTCAACTGGGTAATGTTCTTCAATATTTGCTGTAAATCTTTCATGTTATAAAATTTTAGGTTTCCATCTTGATAAAAATTTCCTCCCTATCCCTGAAATCTACTGTTATATCAACCCCAATTGACAATAAGCCGGAATGGTTGAACCAACTGAACAAATCCCCACCCAAGATATTGATGCTGTACGCTTTACAGACAACACAGCCCCCTCTAGGAAGCACCCAAGTCTTAGGGCATCTAGGTATCACTTTAGAATACCTGCCATATTTGTGGTCTATTTGCACCCTTCCTCCAAAGTCGGTTCCCAATTAAAGCAAAATATCCACGGTCTTCAACACTTCTGAAGCTACCCATAAACAGGAATGGACAATAAATATAATCTAGGTATTGGTAATTTAAAATGACATAAATCATTTAGATCCCACTAGGGCATGACATTGGTCATTTTAAAGCTCAATCATAAATATTAGCTTGAAAACAGCATTCTAAACTCCGCTATATGAAGACCATTCTCTACGCAACGGACTATTCCCAAAATTCTGCCTCGGCATTGCAACTAGCCTACCTCCTAAGTAGAGCATTCCATGCCAAATTATTTGTAATGCACGTAATGGATATGCCGATCTCCCTAGCCAGTACGGTTTCTATTAGCCATATGAAAAAGACGAAAAAACTATTACAGGAGCACGGGTCAAAACTGAAAGAATTTTGCTCAAACCAATTGGGAGATGCATATGAAGAATCACAAATATCCTTTGAGGTGGCGCATAACAGCTCTGTGATAGACGCAATTATAGAGTATGCAATGAAGAATAATGTAGAACTCATTGCCGTAGGCTCCAAAGGCGGCAGCCCCTTAAAAGAGTTTCTGCTGGGAAGTACTGCCCACGCACTTATTAAGTCGGCCCCTACCATGGTCCTGTCCGTTCCAAAAATCAAGACTATGGATAAAATTGGAACCATGATCTATGCGACCGATTTTGAACAAGCCGATATTTTTGCTATCGGCAGACTGGTGAAAATTGCCACCCAGTTCCAAGCCCGTATAAAAGTGGTCCATATCACCACCTCTAAGGAATATGCTGGTGACCAACAAATGGAATGGTTTAAAGAAATACTAGGACAAAAGGTGCTCTATAAGAACATGGAATTTGATTTAATCTTCTCCGATAACATCTTGGAGGAATTAAACGCATATTTGAAAAAGACAAATGCAGATCTAGTGGCTATGCTAGAACGAAAAGACAGTAGTTTTATTCAAAAATACCTGCAGGGCGACAAGGTAAAAAAAATGGCCTCGCAGCTCACCATTCCCGTATTAAGCTTTAATGTTAGCGGATTGTAGTAGCGGCCTCTCCTACCTCAGGGCTATGTTATGGGCCATGCTGCAATAACAAGACATTCCCTTAAAGAAGCCAATAAGTATTCTAATCCCAGAAACTCCCAAATAGCCAATAGAGCAACAAAGTGGTGTGGACCTATAGCTAGCTTTTTTCAAAGGCCTACAATTTAAAGTTATTGCAATAAGCCTTATTGGCCATTGTCCAGTTATCACATAAACCCGACTTTGGCAGACTTAGGCAAATAAAAAAACACTTCTTCAAAAGTTATTTAAAATAATTCTAAATAATTTTGGTCGATAAAAAATTGCATTCTATTTTAGCAGCTTATTTAAAACAAGTCTAAATTAAAATAGAATGAAAAAGATAGTATTATGCGTTCATTTATTGGTAGCCACAGTCCTGTTTTCCCAAAACAGTGGCACAGTACGTGGAACCATAGTAGATGGCAACGACAACCCTATATCCTTTGCCAATGTGTATTTGGAAGACCTGCAAAAGGGAAGTATGGCCAACGAAGAGGGAACCTATGAACTCAATAATATACCTTATGGCACATGGCAATTGCGTATAAGTGCCGTAGGTTTTAAGTCAAAGACTTTTTCAATAACCATTAACAGTCCCGAGCTTACTGCTAAGCCCCTTCAATTAGCAATGGAAAATCATCTGAGCGAAGTTGAAGTATTTGGCAGGAGAGCTTCGCATCCCGACAAAATAGAGGCTCTTACCCGTTTACCCTTGGAGCCATACGAACAAATCCAGAGTATCTCGGTCATATCGGACAAACTAATAACAAATCAAGGAGCACTGACCATTTCTGAGGCCACCAAGAATGTTCCGGGGGTCTATACCTTTGCCACCTATGGCAACAAGCGTGAAAGCATGTCTTCCCGTGGTTTTAGAGGTATTCCCATCTTAAAAAACGGCGTTCGGGTACATTCAGATTTTAGGGGAGTAGGCATCCTTACCGATATGCAGGGAGTAGACAACATACAGGTACTAAAGGGTTCCGCCTCTATTACCCAGGGTGTTGCTACGGATTTAGGGAGTCCTGGTGGAGTCATAAACATCGTGACCAAAACACCAATCTATCAATTTGGCGGTTCGGTTTCACAGCGTTTTGGCAGTTACGGACAAGTAAGACCTACCTTTGATATATATGGTCCAATTGACGATAATCAAAAAGTGGCATTCCGAATCAATGGAGCCTTGGAACGCGCAAATAGTTTTCGTTCTGGAGTAAGTTCCGAGCGCATTTACATTAATCCCTCTTTACAATGGAAGATAGACGACAGGTCCAAGATTACATTGGAGTTTGATCATTTTGATGACAGTAGAACCCCAGATCTTGGTACCGTAAATTTAGGTCAAAACGACCAAAATGCCATCTATGATCTTCCGTCCGATATATTTTTAGGATTTGAAAACGACAGGTCCCTCACTAAAAACACTACCTACTCCCTACGATTTGACAGGCAGTTGAACGATAAACTTACCCTAAAGACAGCTTTTTATAAGTCCCATTTAAAATTGGACGATAAAGGTGCCAGTTTAGGAAGTGTTGTTACAATAGATGATGTAGCACAATACAATTTAAGAACTAGGGGGTACGCCACTTCTACCCGAAGTGATGACAATGGGGTATTACAAGTTGACCTTATTGGAAACAAAATACAAACAGGTTCTATTCATCATACCTTTCAAGTGGGCTTTGATTACCGAACCTCCCAATACAGCACCACCTCCCAAAGACAAAGTGCCATAGATACCATCAATGTTTTTGAAACAAATACCAATTCACTTCCCTCCGTTGCCTTGGTAGCTGGTGCGCCTGGTGGAGCAGAAAGTAAATCTTTGGGGCTTGTGGCACAAGATGTTATTTCTTGGACCAACTGGTTAAAGAGTTTTATGGGAATTAGGTATAGCAGTACCGAAACCGTCACCGATATAGAGAACAACAAGAGCGATGCTTTTAGTCCCTTAGGAGGATTTATCGTTAGTCCGTACAAAAACATCAACGTATTTGCTTCCTATACCAACAGTGCCTACCCAAGAACGGCGGCCAGACTGGGCGTGAACGGGGAGGCATTGGGCAATGAGCGTTTTGACCAGTTGGAGGCAGGAATAAAAACCTCATGGTTGGAAGACCGTTTACGCTTTAATCTCACCTTATTCAAAATCAATAACAAGAATATAAATCTACCAGTTTATGACGAAAACTGGGTAGCCACCGGATACTATCAAAAAGGCGGTAATGATCAGCGTCAAGGTGTGGAAGTAGAACTTACGGGCCGCATACTGGAGAATTTAACGGCCGTTGCGGGCTATTCCTATATTGATGCACAATACAAAGAACACACCGCCTATGTT
Source organism: uncultured Arenibacter sp. (assembly GCA_963972175.1). Lineage (GTDB taxonomy): Bacteria > Bacteroidota > Bacteroidia > Flavobacteriales > Flavobacteriaceae > Arenibacter. The sequence continues at coordinate 12,261 of CAXAVP010000003.1, read as the reverse complement.
TATGGATCAGCACCTCTAAATACACCCAAACATACCGCAAATATATATTTGGATTATAAGTTTAGGGGAATGCTGGAAGGCTTGTCTTTGGGAGGTGGTGTGTACTACACAGGCGAAAGACCCATCAACGATTGGTCGTCCGGGGCAGTCACCCACGAAGGAATAGTTCCCAATGAAAAGCCGTTCAATGTAGAGGCTTATAGCCTCACCAATCTTCAGGTCGGATATAGGTTTAACCACCACTGGAACCTACGATTAATGGTGAACAATGTTTTTGATCAAATAGGATACAATGCCTACAGAACCAGTTATATAAACCAAACAAACCCAAGGACATTTGGTGGCATATTGCGATATACCCTTTAACCATTGATAACTTTTAAAACATGGCCAAAAAACATAAGAAATACACCTTTAGAAAGTTAGTGAACGACATCCACCTCTGGTTGGGAATAGGCAGTGGGATTATTTTGTTCCTGGTTTGCTTAAGTGGCACCATATTAACATTTGAAGAGGAAATAAAAAGTCTATTTGCTCAGGATTTTAAGGTTGCCCATAGCAACGATAACAGGCTTTCTTTGGAGCAACTTACAAAATCCCTATCCGCTGAAGGCAGGGTGACTAATGTTACCCTACCCAGTGAAACCGAGGAACCCCTACAATTTACCGTAAAAACCTCACCAAAAGAGAGACGTGGGACTACCTATTTTGTAGATCCCTACTCTGGAGAATACCAAAAGAAGCAAAAATCCAATTTGGATGGTTTCTTTCTTAGTATGTTTAAAATGCATAGATGGCTTTTAATGGATATGAGTATAGGTAGACCTATAGTAGGCATTGCCACTATCATCTTTCTTGTTTTGTCCATTAGCGGAATTATATTGTGGTTTCCCAAAAAAATACGTTGGAAAAATTTTAAACCTGGACTAAAGATCAAGTTGTCCGCCAATTGGAAGCGTATCAATCACGACCTACACAATACCCTTGGTTTTTACGCCTGTATTTTTTTGGTAATCATGTCGCTTACCGGACTCTTTTGGTCCTTTGAATGGTACCGTGACGCCGGGAGCGAGGTCCTGGGTACAAAGGTGTTTGGCAATCGTGGTGGAGGGCCTAAATTTACCTCAGCCCTTAGCCCCAATGAAAAGGTCAAGACTTTTAAAGAGATCCTTGAAATTTCTGCCAACGAATTGAACTATCCTGGGGAAATAAATCTTTCCATTCCCTCTACGGACAAAGATGTCTTTACCATAACCAAAAGCAATGCTGAGAGCTGGTCACCCGTCATAAAGGATAAACTGGTATTGGATCGTGACGGAACCCTAATGCACAAAGAACTCTTTAGGGACAAGCCATTGAACGTGCAGATCGCCTCCCTTATAAAACCCATACATATGGGCACTATTTATGGAACCTTCTCTAAAATAATATACTTTTTGGCCTGTTTAATTGCCACTACACTACCCATTACCGGTACACTCATCTGGATCAATAAATTAAAAGCCAAGAAAAAGAAAAAAAAGAATGTGTCTTTTGCTTAAGTCATTTGGCTGCAAAGATATCTCCAAGTAAGCAAAAGGGCCCGTTAAAGGCCCTTTTTACTTGCTCCGCTGTATCGCAACACCAAGTAGCCTACAACACCCGATACAACAGACCCTATAAGGATACCAACCTTGGCCGAATCAACAAAAACAACATTGTTTGCAAATGCCAAATTGGCTATAAAAATAGACATGGTAAAACCCACTCCGGCCAATATAGCTATTCCGGAAATTTGTAAAAAGTTAAGGTCCTCTGGCAATTCTGCGATCTTTAATTTAACCCCCAGCCACGACAATAAGGTAACGCCCAGCAATTTCCCTACAAACAAGGCCAAGGCAATATTGATTATCAACGAGGCATCCAACTGCATATTGGAACCAAAAACAACTCCTGCATTGGCCAAGGCAAAAATGGGCATTATAAAATAAGCCACCCAGCCGTGGAGTCGATGCTCCAACTTTTGCAGTGGTGAGGTAAATTTATCCGTTAAATCCTCCAAATCGTCTATATATCCCAATTGTTCATTGGATAAAACCGGAACATTCTCGTTATTGGTTTGGGTAATTCCCCTCATTATGTCCAATAAGTTTTCCTTAAAAGACTGCATATCTATCTTTTGCCGAATAGGTACCGTAAAGGCTACCAATACACCGGCTATGGTTGGGTGTATACCCGATTTTAAGAAAAGTACCCAAATAACTATTCCAAGAATTATTGTCCAGTATTTGGAATATATACCCTTAAACCCGAGAAAAGAGAGAATCAACAATGGAATTAATGAGTATAATATTAAAAGCCAATCCACACCTCCGCTGTAAAAAATAGCTATGACCATTACAGCACCCAAATCATCTACAATGGCAAAGGCGGTCAGGAAAATTTTCAGACTTAAGGGAACCCTATTCCCCAATAGCTTCAGGATTGCCAAGGTAAAAGCAATATCGGTGGCCATGGGAATTCCCCATCCTTGGGCCGTTTCAGGCGAATCATTTAAGAAAAGGAATAACATCAAAGGAAAAATCATTCCCCCAATAGCCGCAAACAGCGGAAACATTGCTTTTCGCAATCCGTTGAGTTCCCCTATCAAAAGTTCCCGTTTTATTTCCAATCCGATCAGAAAGAAGAATAACGCCATGAGTCCGTCATTAATCCAAAGGATCAGCGGTTTTGTAAGTTGGAAAGTTTCTGAGCCAATACCAATTTTATATTGCCATAAGGCATTGTAGGATTCACTAAAGCCCGAATTGGCCCAAATCATGGCTAGGAGTGTGGCACTAAATAAGAGGATACCACTTAAACTCTCGATTTTTACAAATTTTTGAAAAGGTGTAAGAATAATTCTTTTGATCATATAATTTTAATGTGATTTATAAAAAGTCAAACAAGGTAAAAATACACAAATACTTAAAACTTGTTGGTACTAGTAGTTCTTCATAGATTTTATTTATTGGACGCCCCTCACCCCTACAAATGATATTGTTCCTTTTAATTCTTCTCCGGGAGTAAGGGCAATATATATTAAGCTCTTCCAAGAATCATTACTCCTCGTGACCAATGGTACGTTTTAATCAAATTCTATTTTTGAGGTAAGCCGTAACATTTTATTGCTTAGGGAAAACAGCCACTGCAAATGCTCCCGTATCAGATGGGTCTCTTGTAAATCCCGTTCCACCTGCGGGTCTCTTCTTGAGGCCAGTTCGGGATCATCTGGAAAATTACCTGGCAACATTCGTCTAAAATCTACGTCCTCAGCTAGAGAGAAAGGTGTCACAACAGTGTTATCAGCCTTTAATGAGCTTATTACTTGATCCAAATTTTCATCTATTTTGGCTACTGCCGCCTTGAACTTCCCAGAGGCTTCCGTTGTTGGGTTGTTCTGTATGTATGTACTTAGGGAAGCTAAGGATGATAAAAAGGTATGGTTTAGCACCACCAATTCGTATATTTTATCTACATGCTTTTGTTTGGATTCCGGTTCCTGTGCCATACGCTGAAAAGCGGAGCCCAAGTTGGATGTTTCCACAAAGGCTTCCTTTCTACTTACTTTGAACGCCGTAGGTGCTTTTCCCTTTTTTTGGTAGTATTGGCCAATTTGAAATAAAAACTCCCTATTGGCCTCCACACTTTTTTCTATGTCCTGCCTTATTTCCATAAATCCCCAAGCTGGCCATATCCATAGAATGGCCATAAAGGAAAGTCCGGCGCCAATAAGTGTATCCAATATCCTGAACTGTATAACGGTCAATACATCTGGGCGGATAATGGCATAAATAAATACCACACTCAAGGTAATAAAGGTTGCCCCGGCCCTGTAGTTCTTTTGAACCATTGAAAAGGCAATGACCAAGGATACTATTCCCAATGCCCCGAACACATAGGTATCCTGGGTTAAAAAGACAATTGCCGTAGCAATAGCACCTCCAATCAGGGTTCCCAATATCCTGTCCTTGGAACGCTCTTTGGTGAGTCCGTAGCTAGGTCGCATTATTACGATAATAGTCAGTAGTATCCAATACGGATTTTGAAAATCAAAAAAATTACCCAAAGCGTACCCCAACATAACTGTGATGGCCAACCTAAGGGAGTGCTTAAACAAAACCGATTTAAAACTGAAATTCCTCACCAATAGCCGGGGATCATAATCCAAAGGCACCAAAAATTGCATGGATGTGGCCGTATCTATGGTATCTACAGCGTTCATATCCGGATTGCCCAGTAACCAGCTTATTTTTTTAAGCTTATCAACCTGCTTCTCCTGATATTCCATAAGGTTTTGAAGCATAAGAAACCCCTCATAATCCTTGGCTTCCACTTCATTTCGAAAAGAATTGATTTGCTGTTTTAGCTTTTTCAAACACGCTGCCACCTTATTGTGCTTAGGCAGTTTTCGTATTCTATTTCCCTTTTTGGCGATGACCCTCAATTGATGGGACATTTCATAAATTAAGTCTTGAAAACTCTTTATATACTCAGGATGATCCTTAAAAAGAGCATCCATCTTATCATAATTTACGGGGTTGGCCACAGCCGTCTCCAGCATATCTACCAATTGTGCAAAGACCAACAAACGTTTAGCCTGATAATGGGACCTACCCGAACTTTTACGGGACAATATCAAAATTTCCCTTAGCTTTTCGTGATGCTCTATCAGTTCACTTTGCAATTCGTACAACTTGGACTGTAATTGACTCCTATCTACCTGCGGCCCTACCAATTTTCCACGGGTCTCCAAAAAATCTGCAGTTAGGGTATAGGTTTCTGACAATAACTCCTCTGTCTGCGCTTTGGGGTTAATGCGGTACCATAACATCGCCAAGGAAAGATACCAGAGTCCACCCGCGCCAATAAATAAGGCATATTCATATACTTCGAGCTCTGTGGAATCATGTGCAAAACTTAAGACTAGGGCCAATAAACCCGAAAAACTAATTAAAGAAGCCCTAAATCCGTACACGGAAATAAAGGCTATGGCAAATGTCAACAATCCCAGAATAGGAAGCAACAGCCATATTTCCAAGTGTAAATAGCCCCCTATAAAACTGACCAACATGATTAAGACGGCCGAAAAAAGAATACCGTACTTTTTGTGCCGAAAACTACCACTAACATCACTGGGCGAACTCCAAAACGCTCCAAAACAAAATGCCAGTCCCACTTCAAAATAACCAAATTTAATGCCTAGCACAATGGGGACGGTAACAGCTATAGCAATTAGGATCGCCTTGGAAAAATTAGTGCTCTTCAAGAACAGAATAAGCTCCCTGCCAGATGGGAAAGTGGTTGGGCCAAATAACTTCACTGTACAATTGTTCAGCCATAAAGATACAATTAGATTAAGTGCTCAACAAATGCCGAGTAAACCCTTTTGGGATAATTTAGCTAAACCAGTCTTTTGCCCCATTCCCCAAAACAAGAATTTGAATTGAACCTTAAAAGTGATATTTTTGTTTAATCGATTATACATAAATAATGTACAGCGTTAAAAGCACTTTTAGCATCAAGGACCTTGAAAACCTCTCCGGGATCAAAGCCCATACTATTAGAATTTGGGAAAAACGCTACAATCTATTACAACCTAGTAGAACGGTCACTAATATTAGATGCTATGACATAGAAAACCTTCAAAGGCTTTTAAACGTTACCTACCTCTATAATAACGGATTTAAAATTTCGAAGATTTCCGCATTGGGTCATGAGAAAATTTCGGGTGCAGTCAGGGATTTGGTATCCAAACAAAAGACCAATGAACATATACTTAGCTCTTTTAAAATGGCCATGTTGAATTTTGACCAGGTACTTTTCTCCCAAACATACAATAAGCTTTTAAAGGAAAAGTCGTTCCAAGACCTTTTTTATCAAGACTTTATCCCACTATTGTCCGAGTTGGGCATGCTTTGGCAGACCAATACCATAACCCCATGCCACGAGCACTTTATTTCTAACCTGATAAAGCAAAAAATACTGGTCAATACCGAAAAATATCAATCTCTTAGCCCTAGTAATACAACAAAAACCTTTATCCTTTTCCTTCCAGACAATGAAATCCATGAACTGGGGCTATTGTTCCTCAATTATGAAATTTTACGGAAAGGTTATAGGGCTATTTTTCTAGGCCCTAGCATACCTATAGTGGAACTAAAAGATTTTTTTAGCCTTTACAACAACCTTGTCTTTTTATCCTATTTTACCGTAAAGCCCGATGTTGATAAGGTTAATTCCTATCTATTGAATTTTTATGAGGAATTGTTAAAAGATAGGGATGCCGAACTATGGATATTGGGCAGGATGTTAAAGCAGGTGAACACTAAACAGTTGCCCAATAAAATTATTCCATACTCCCGTTTGGACCAATTGGTTAAAAAGTTGTAACCCTTGTTAGGAAATTTACCCCACTAACAGTATTCTTTAAAAACCGCTATTTCTTACCAAGCCTACGCACTGCACTGTCCTCATCCCTAGGTAAATTTCTCCAGAATTACCACCCAGTAGACATATAATTCCCATTTATGAAGTTTAAGAGCTAAAGAATTGGTCGTCCACGGAATTTGAACCACCCCATTTTCTAGACCAAAGTTAAATTTTGTTTAATATTTAAAACAAAAGATTAAACATTTTGTATCTTGTTCCCTATAAATGAACACTATGGCCAAAAAAAAATCCATTTCAGAAAACGACATCATCTCCTTGTATATGGATTATGTCCTAGAGCAACATGAAAAACCACAATCGGTTTACGCCTTTGCCAAGGCCAATAATTTTGAAGAATCAGAATTTTATTCGCTATTTGGTTCTTTTGAAGCCATTGACAAACAGATTTATAAAACTTTTTTCACCAATACCCTAAGCTTATTGGTTAAAAGCAAAGACTATGGTGGCTATGATGCCAGAAACAAACTACTAAGTTTCTACTTCACATTTTTTGAGCACTTAACCGCCAACAGGAGTTATGTGGTGTATAGCTTGCACAAGCACAAAAACCGCATTAAGAATTTATCTCACTTATCCCAACTTAAACTGGCTTTTACGGGCTATATAGACGAGTTGGAAATTGAAACTTTGGATATTAATCAAGAGGACCTTGAGAAAATAAAAAAAAGGGCTCTGCAGGAGTCGGCTTGGTTACAGCTGGTTTTGACTCTTAAATTTTGGTTGGATGATAGTTCTGCATCCTTTGAAAAGACAGATATTTTTATAGAGAAATCGGTAAATGCCAGTTTTGACGTCCTAAATGTGGCTCCTATAAAAAGTATCATGGACTTAGGGAAATTCATTTTCAAGGAAAAATTACAGAGCCACTAATTTTGACCTATGAAAACTATAGACAATATTCCTGTTTCCAAAATACAGCGTGCTTCCAAATTGGTTTCCACAGGAGCCAAGGTAGGGGTCAACTACCTAAAATATTACGGAGATAAATTAACCAAGTCAGAAATAGAGGCAAGGTCCAAATTGAACCAGAACAATGCCGAGGACATTTATGACAGTCTTAAGCAATTAAAGGGCAGTGCCTTAAAAGTTGCTCAAATGCTTAGTATGGAAAAGAGCATTATGCCACAGGCCTATGTGGAGAAATTTTCATTGGCACAATTTTCCGTCCCCCCCTTATCCCCTCCCCTAGTACTTAAAACCTTTAAAAATTATTTTGGCAAATTGCCCAATGAATTATATGATTCCTTCAACACTACTTCGGTAAATGCTGCCAGTATAGGCCAGGTCCATTTGGCAGCGATAAATGGGAAAAAACTTGCTGTGAAAATCCAATATCCCGGAGTTGCCGAAAGTATTGCTTCAGATTTAGCCTTGGTAAAACCCATCGCCATAAAGATGTTTAATATCAAAGGAAAAGACTCTGACAAATACTTTAAGGAAGTTGAAGGAAAACTTATTGAGGAAACAAACTACGTTCTGGAAATTGAACAAAGCAAGGAGATAGCCGAAGCATGTTCAGGAATTCCAAATATCCTGTTTCCCAACTATTACGAAGAATTGTCTTCGGAACGAATAATTACTATGGATTATATGGAGGGCGAACACCTCTCCGAATTTACGGCCCACAATACAGATAGGGGAAAAGCCAACCAACTGGGACAGGCGCTATGGGATTTTTATATGTATCAAATCCATATACTAAGGAAAGTCCATGCCGATCCCCACCCCGGAAATTTTTTGATCTCCGAGGATGCAAAGTTGATCGCTTTGGATTTTGGCTGTATGAAAACCATACCAGAAGATTTCTATGAACCCTATTTTGAATTGGCCAAACCCGAAAATATTTCTGACCGAAGCTATTTTGTTTCCAAATTATATGAACTGGAAATTTTGCGCAAGGACGACTCGGCTGCGGAAATCGAATTCTTTACCAACATGTTTCATGAATTGTTGAGTTTGTTTACACTACCCTTCCATGCAGAAACCTTCGATTTCTCGGATGCCGGTTTCTTTGGAAAGATAAATGAACTGGGACAGCGCTACTCCCAGAATACCGAACTCCGAAAAATGAATGCCAATAGAGGTTCTAAACATTTTATTTATATTAATAGAACATTCTTTGGACTATATAACCTTATGTTCGATTTAAAAGCAACGAACATTAAAATTCATAACTTTAAGGAATCCTAACACATTATAATCTGTATAGATGCTTTTATAATAAATACCTAAATGAAAATTCTCGTAACCGGCGCCACAGGGTATATAGGAAAACGCTTGATCCCCATTCTGATCAATGAAGGGCATCATGTGGTCTGTGCGGTGAGGGATAAATTAAGAGCGGACAAAACACATCTTGAGGAAGACAACATTACAATTGTAGAATGCGACTTTTTAAAACCGAAAACCCTCAACAATATCCCCAAAGATATTGACGTGGCCTACTATTTAATCCATTCCATGTCTAACTCCTCCAATGATTTTTCCAGTTTGGAGGCCCGTTGTGCTTCCAATTTTAAAGATTATTTTTCAACTTTACCCTTAAAACAAGTCATTTATTTAAGTGGTATTACCAACGAAGAACAATTATCCAAACATCTAAGCTCCAGAAAAAACGTAGAAGATATATTAGCTTCAGATTCCTATGCACTTACCGTGTTTAAGGCGGGTATCATAGTAGGGTCTGGAAGCTCCTCCTTTGAGATCATAAGGGACCTGGTAGAAAAGCTGCCCATTATGGTTGCCCCAAAATGGCTCAATACCAAAACCCAGCCTATAGCGGTACGCGACGTATTGGCATTCTTGTCCAGGGCAAAAGGAAATAAAGAACTCTATAATAAATCTTATGATGTCTTTGGTCCGGAAATACTGACCTACAAACAAATGCTCCTAAAATTTGCAGAAACAAGGGAACTAAATAGATATATATTGACCGTTCCGGTCATGACTCCAAAACTCTCTTCTTATTGGTTATATTTTGTAACCTCCACCTCCTACAAACTCGCAACTACCCTAGTGGATAGTATGGGCGTTACTATTGTGGGAAAACCTAGTAACATCAACAAAATATTGGGAGTAGACCCCATAACCTACAAAGAGGCGGTGAAACTGGCCTTCGAAAAAATTGAACAAAACAGTATTGTCTCTAGCTGGAAAGACAGTATGGTGAGCAGTGGGCGATTAAAAAAGAGCTTATATAAATACATAAATGTCCCCAAATATGGCTGCTTTAAAGACTATAAGGAGCGCCCTATCAAAAATGAGCAAGATACCATAAACAAAATTTGGTCTATAGGTGGTACCACAGGCTGGTATTACGGTAATTTTTTATGGAAAATTAGGGGTTATATAGATAAAATGGCAGGTGGTATTGGCTTGCGCCGAGGCCGCACACATACTTCTGAACTGGCAGCAGGTGATGCGCTTGATTTTTGGCGGGTAATTTTTAGCGACAAAAATGAAAAAAAATTACTGCTCTATGCCGAAATGAAACTTCCCGGTGAAGCATGGCTCGAATTTAAAATTGAAAAAGGACTGTTAAAACAGACCGCTACCTTTAGACCACGTGGGCTGGCAGGCCGACTCTATTGGTACAGCGTATACCCCTTTCACGGGCTTATATTTAATGGCCTTATCAACAAACTGACCCACAACTAGCCAAATTATATATAGTCATCTTCTATTTCACTATAAGCAAATAAAATTTCATTTTGTTTAACTTTTTTCACAAATAATTAAACATTTTGTAAATTTGAACGGGTTAAAATTACAATGGTTCTAGATACGTCACATAAAAATAAAAATATAGTTTTGCTAATCAATGATTTGGTTGGAAAGCCCTTTAGCTTTATACAGCTCATAAAAATGAAAGGTAGCTTTAGCAAAAAAATGATAATAGCGGATGCAGGTGTTAATATGAGCATTTATTTAAATAAAGCCAATGCCGTGACACTTGCAAACATAGAGCTGAGACCATTGGGAATACTGATTAGAATTTATAAAGGCATAAAAACATTTACTTGGGTAGTACCATTCTATCAACTGGTACTATACAATAAGGACTATAGCAGTATACACGCCCATGGACGTTTTTTGCAGTTTAAAAAAGATCACTTATTTGAAAGAAATAATGCCTTTTTTCATAAATTATTAAACCAGAAAGCAGCATATGAATCAAAATATGGGTCTTTAAAATATAGTGGATCTTAATTTGTTCAACTTTGACCAAGGACATAGCCCCCTTAAGAATGATAATTGTTTAAAAAAAAGAAAACATTTTTGCCCACAGGTATTTGGACAACAGCTTATTGATTCTTAAGCGATGAAAGGAAACCAATAGCAATACGACAAAAAGAAGACATTTTTACAAAAAAAATAGATTATTAAATCAGTACTAATATTTATTTAACTCAATTAAAAATCACATCGTGCTTTGCCAAGTGTAACTACTACACCGGGACAGCACATAAAAAAGACCGTATGAAAATAGACGCATTAGTTGCCAACAAAGAAAACATCACTACCTTAAATGGTTTTACCAATGGGGAAATAGGGGACGACCACCTATCTACGGGACTTGAAACGCCCATGAAATCCGATGCATTTGCCTTGTCGGATTCCGAGAAAAAGGAGCGTATAGCCCAACTTTTCCATGAAATCATGGATGTGATGGGCCTGGACCTTACGGACGACTCATTGAAAGGAACCCCGGATCGGGTTGCTAAGATGTACATTGATGAAATATTTTCGGGACTAAATCCTGAAAATAAGCCTAAGGTAGCTTTGTTCGATAACAAGTACCAATACAATCAAATGCTGGTAGAAAAGAACATAACCTTCTATTCTAACTGCGAACATCATTTTGTACCCATTATTGGGAAAGCCCATGTGGCTTACATCTCATCGGGAAAGGTTATTGGTTTGTCCAAATTGAACAGAATTGTTCAATATTATGCCAAGAGGCCTCAAGTACAGGAGCGACTTACCAATCAAATAGCGGAAGACTTAAAACAAATTTTGGGGACCAATGACGTTGCTGTCATTATAGACGCCAAGCATTTGTGCGTTTCTTCCCGTGGTATTAAGGACGATACCTCGGCAACAGTAACCTCTTATTATGGAGGTGTGTTTAACTCCCCCTCAAAAATAACAGAATTACTCAACTATATAAATCAATAACTCATGGATATCATTGAAGAAGCATTGGAATTTGAACAAAGAAAACTAAAGTCGCTTTCAACCAGTGACAGAGTAGAGATTTCAAGAAAAGCCAAAACCTTGATCTTAGGCCTGAACGAAATCTATAAGCGAAAAAAAGATGATCAGATTATGGACATCATGAAGCGTTTAACAGCTATAAAACGTAAAGTAGAGAAGAGATTAAATGGGAAGCATTTGATGAGCAATATATAATCTACGGTACCTATGAAAACATTGGTCATAATTGGTGGTAGTAAAGGAATAGGTTTGGCAATTGTAGAAACAATGTTACCTACCCACAAGGTAATTAACATAAGTAGGTCCAGGCCAGAAGTGAACCACAGCAACCTTACCCATTACAATTGTGATATACTACAGGACGATTTGCCCGAAATATCCGCTATGGATACTTTGGTATATTGTCCTGGCAGTATTAACCTAAAGCCAATTGGCCAGCTTGACTTGGAAGATTTTAGGGAAGATTTTGAAATTAATGTAATGGGAGCGGTAAAGACCATAAAAAAATACTTGGACGTCTTAAGAAAGGGAACTTCCCCTTCCCTATTGCTCTTTAGTACCGTAGCCGCTAAA
>CAXAVP010000002.1:0-44017 GCA_963972175.1 uncultured Arenibacter sp. | reverse complement strand
TATTACGGCCAATTTTTCCTGTTCCAAACAAGAGTATATTCTTATCGGAAATATCGGGAATTGTATTGATGATGTATTGCACTGAAGCAAAAGCCACCGAGGTGGCACCGGATGAAATATCGGTTTCATTTTTTATGCGCTTACTGGCTTGTATGACCGAATTACATAACCGTTCCAAGAATGGGGTGGCAAGATGGTGCTTTTTAGACCTGCTAAAACTTTGGCGGAGTTGGCTTATAATTTCGAAATCGCCCAAAATCTGACTGTCCAATCCAGTGCCCATTCTAAAGAGATGGTTTATGGCGTCATTGTTTTTGTGTACATAGGCCACTTCCTGAAACTCTTCCAGATTGCCCTGTGTATTGTCACAGAGTAATTTTATGAGTTGAAATGGATGTTGGGCAAAGCCGTGCAGTTCAGTACGATTACAGGTAGAGGTAACCAATAGGCCATCTATGCCTATATGCTTGGCCTGGTCCAACAAACGGTCCATGGCATGGTCATCCAAGCTGAATTTTCCACGCACCTCGGCATCGGCCTTTTTATAATTAAGACCAATGGTATAAAACGAACTATGTTTGGAAATATGGTAATCTTTCATAGGTACCCTTAAGAGCGCAACAAAAATAGTAGCATAGATGTTTTAAAAATAACGCTAGAGGAACAATTAGTAACGCTTGTGGTTTTTTAACGTAGTATTTTATGTTAAAACCCCGTAAATAGTATATTTTAGCGGTGTTGGCGAATATTTTGCCAGACCTAATTTAGAATGTTTCTAAATAGTATAATTTGAAAATCAGTGTTTATGGAGGAGGAAAATATCGCTCAAGGTTCTTTTGAGGAAGTGTTGATAGAAGATGGCTTCTATGTGTTGAAGATCCAGAACGACAGTGTTTACAATCAGAAGGTTACGCGTGAAATAGACAGTTCCTATGTACAGTTTCACTTCTGTTTAAAGGGGGGTGCCAAGTTTATTTTTAATGAAGGGCGTTATGCCTTGGAGGTTAGTGAAGAGAATTCACTTCTTTTATACAATACCCAGGTTGATCTGCCCTTGAATTTGATACTGAACACCAATTCTTGGATGGTCTCGGTGGTGATGACGATCCGTAAATTTCATTCCTTATTTTCCAAGGAGGCCAACTATATTCCCTTTTTGAGCGCAGAGAACAAGGATAAAAAGTATTATTCCCAAGAGGCTGTTTCACCGGCCATTGCCGTGGTTTTGAGTCAGGTTATGAATTACAACCTGCACAGGTCCGTCAAAGGGTTATATATTAAAGGAAAAGTATATGAGCTAATTTCCCTTTATTTTAATAAGAGTCAGGATGCGGATGTGGAGCAATGTCCTTTTCTGGTAGATGAGGACAATGTTAAACGAATACGAAGGGCCAAGGAAATTGTTATTTCCCGCATGGCAGAGCCGCCCAGCTTACAGGAATTGTCAGATGAAATAGGACTAAGCCTAAAAAAACTGAAGGAAGGCTTTAAGCAGATCTACGGTGACTCGGTATATAGTTTTTTGTTCGATTATAAAATGGAATATGCCCGTAAAATGCTGGAATCCGGTAAACATAACGTAAATGAGGTAGGTTTAAAAGTAGGTTACAGTACTTCTAGCCATTTTATAGCGGCCTTTAAGAAAAAGTATAGTACCACTCCAAAGAAGTATCTTATGTCCCTGGCCAATGGTTAGAGGCCCCAACCTAAACGTATGGGGGGGGAATTATAAGATAGTCCATTGCTTCTCCATATTTACTTGAGCTCTTTGTTGCATGGTGATTTTTTATTTATTGGCCCAGCAGTTGTTGTCCATTTTATTTCTAGAATTACCATTTTGTCGGGTGTCGGTTTAATGGATTTTTCCAGTTTTCAAACTATGGTCAATAGATCTTTAGTGCTGATGTGATAGATTGTTTCTGTTATTTTTATTTTTAACAACAAGGGGTTTTATTGTGAAAACGGTAATTCATTTCGGAAAAAATTGTAAAAAATGTGCATTCTTGTCTTAAAATTTCGATATTTAGGGCTTGATTAAAAAACGAATATCTGCGTATGCGCTTATATAAATGTACTATTGTATTACTTGTTTTGTCTATGGCAATAGGGTGCGGTAGTGGTAAAATTCAAGAGGAAGTAACACTAAACCCTACCCTACACGATACGAAGGTTAAGGTGCCGGCAAGAATTAGTCCTCCCAGTAATTTCTCCCAAGATCAGGTGTTGGTGTTTTCCAAAACCAATGGATTTAGGCATAAATCCATTGAAAAGGGTGTTGCTACCTTTGTAAAATTGGGGGCGGCCCACAATTTTGAAATTACTCATACAGAGGATTCCCTTCAGTTTAACAGCGAGAATCTTAAGAAATTTAAGTTGGTAGTGTTTTTGAGCACTACCATGGATGTATTGGGGGATGACCAGCAAGCGGCCTTTGAAAAATATATACAGAACGGAGGCAGTTTTATGGGGGTTCATGCAGCGGCGGACACCGAGTATGAATGGCCTTGGTACGGTAAATTGGTAGGGGCCTATTTCCTAAGTCATCCCAAACAGCAGACGGCTACCATAGATGTGGTAGACCACAACCATCCCGCTACAAAACATTTGGCAGATATATGGACCCATTTTGATGAATGGTATAACTATAAGAATATTAATCCCAACCTCAATGTTATCATGAAGTTGGATGAGAGCTCCTACGAAGGGGGTAAAAATGGGGATAATCACCCTATTGCCTGGTATCATGAATATGACGGTGGCCGTGCTTTTTACACGGGATTGGGGCATACCGAGGCTTCTTATGACGATCTTAATTTCCGGCAACATTTGGTCGGAGGAATCGAATATTGTTTAGGGAGGTAGTAATTCTGTGCCTTAAGCGATAACCGGCAAAGTCCAATACTTTGCATTTTTAATAACCACCAACCTTTACCTGTAGTCCTGCAAGGTTTTATTGATACGAAAAGAGCCGTAGATTATTTCAGCGCGACTTTTCGTTAAAAACCTCGCAGGACATTTTTTTGATTTTTATTTTTTAGGGATCTTGATCGAGTATAAAACCCTGGGTAATATCGCTTTTTGTATGGCTAAGGTTAAGCAGTTGTTTTCAGGTCTAAACAAGCGGGAATCCTGAATAGTAATGGGAATATTATTGATCAACGGTGCTGCTTAAAACAGACTCAATGGTCTTTTTTTGGGTTTAAATACGTGGCTCAGGGTTCTCTAAAAGCCTTTTGACGATAATTTAGGCTATATGGTCTGTTGCTTATAAGGCTGTAGACATCTTGTTGGCAACCTAAACCAACTAGGTGGTATAAATCCTTAGTTTTGTTCGGGATTCATAGGATAATGTACTTCCACTTTGTCGTGCATGGTGTAAAGTCTATAATTATTCCCCTCGGGGACAAGAATGCCACTGGATCTATTCTTTTCCATTATGGGGTTTTTGGGATATTTTTTCCAATGCAGGAGGTCTTTGGAGGCGGCTACATTGGTAGACCATTCACTCCAATCTTTATAGGCGGTACCGTGATAATAGGCGTAGTACCATCCCTTATGCTTAATTATCTGGTTCACCGCAAGTCCATATTTATCGTACGCTTCAGGTCACATGGCCAATACGGGCTCATCCTGTACATTGGTCCAAACATTCAAATCCTTTGAGGTGGCAAGCCATATGCCTAGATCGTTACGTTCATAGAAAAGGTACCAGGTATCGTTCTCTTTCCAGGCGGTAGGGGTCCCATAGGGGCCTTCGTTTAGCGGGGTTCCATCTGCCTTGCGAATATCCAAGGACCCGTGATCTGTCCAATTGATCCTATCGGTAGAGGTGAGTCTATGGGCTACATCGTTTTCCCCCTCGGCAAACATATGATAGGTGCCGTTCACTTTTATTACCATCATATCCTCTGTCCAGCTTTCATTAAATATGGGGTTGTCTGGATGAGGGGTCCAGACGATACCGTCTGGGGAAGTGGCATAGCCTAGAGCAAGGGCCTTGCCAGCTAAACCAAATCCTGTATACCACATATGATAAGTGCCCTCTTCCTTTAATATATAACCACGCTCCCTAATCTTTTGATCCCAGCTATCTTTTCCGCCACCGGTAAATAATGGTGCTATATCTGGGGTTTTAAAATGGGTCAATTTCTTAGGGAAGGGCACGGAGTCTGTTGTAGCGGTATTGGCTGTTTCTGTAGTGTTCTGGCTTTTTGGACTGTCTTTGCAGGACCCCAATAATAGGAGTGCAATGGCGAAATAGGATATACTTGTTTTCATCATGTTTTGGTTGGTAGGGTTATTTTATGCTTTAAAAGTTGTTCAATAGGGATTTGAACTAAACTGGTTAAACATCAGAAAGATAGCAATTCCTTTTGGTCTGTTATGCTTAACGGATTTAAAAAAAAATGTATAATGTTTGGTAAAGGGAGAGGTGTATAAACTACGGTCAATATTATGGCAGCTTTTGGTAAAATATGTGAGAAAACGACTATTAACATGTTGTATATTGCCTTGTTCTCCCTGATGATTTAAAATAGCTTTTTAGTATGTGCAGTGAGGGGTATGAGGTTTGCCATATGCCTGTTCTTTCTGTGGATTTTAGGTAGTAAAGGGGCTATGCCAGTTAAACGACTAAGGACCATTTAGAATGAAAACCCATTTATTGAGTGCTGTTTTGTTTTTTTGTGATGGGGATAGGTTGGGCACAACGCCCTGCCCAAGGACCCATGTCCAAAAAGCGTTTTAATCCTGAAAAGAAGGGGTATCGTTTGGTTTGGGAAGATCAGTTTAAGGGTAAAGCCTTGGATACCACCAAATGGAGTGTTAGTGGCATTGGGCCTAGGGCCATAGCCTACGTCTCAGAGGAAGCGGTAAAGGTGGAAAACGGGTATCTAAAGCTATACGCATTAAAAAAAAGGGGACAGTTTGCTGGGCAGTGCCGTGGGTACCCAAGGTAAGTTTATGGCCAAATATGGGTATTATGAATGTAGGGCCAAACTACAACGCCCCCCTGGTGTCTGGGCGGCTTTTTGGTTGCAGTCCCCCCAAGTTAGCAAGGGGGAAGATCCCGCTAAATACGGTGCGGAAATAGATGTAATGGAGTTCTTTAAAAAGCTTGGTCCCGATATTGTTTCCCACAATGTGCATTGGGCATACGGGCCCAATCAGCAGACCACCCATGGGATGCAGAGTTGCCGTAAAGGAGTAAGTCAAGGGTTTTATACCTTTGCGCTGGAATGGATTCCAGATAAGTATATTTTTTATGTAGACGGACTAAAATATTATGAAGTAGCTTCGGGCGTATCAAATATTGAACAGTACCTGATTTTAAGTATGGAATATCCAGGAAAAAGGGAAGAACTTCTTAAGACAATTTTTCCGGATGTTTTTACTATAGATTATGTAAGGGTTTATCAAAAAGTAGACAAAGAAAAATGTAGTTGTTAGGAGGCCTTTTGCTTTAAGGGATGTATAAAAATAAATAAAAACGTTAACCAATGAAAATTGCCCTATTACAGTCTTCGGACATAAATTCAAACATAGAGGAACAGTTGGCCGGTTTGTTCCGGCAGTTGAACTCCAATATTAAACAGGTAGATCTAAGTCAGGTTATGGATCCGGATAACCCAATTTCCCTTGTGTATTGCAGCGAGGGGGATAAGGTTTTGGGCATGGCCTTGATGTGCACTTACACGGTAGTGTCGGGTAAAAAAGGATGGGTAGAAGATGTGGTAGTGGATGTTGCTCATAGGGGGCAGGGTATAGGAAGGAGATTAATGGAGAAAATAGTGGAAATAGGAAAGAAAAAGGGGTTGTCCGAAATACTTCTTTTTAGCGCCGATAAACGTATAGAGGCTATTAACCTGTATAAAAGTCTTGGGTTCAAGGAAAAGGAAAGTCGTATTTATGTCTTGCGGCCAGAGGCTGTTGTTAAAAAGGCCTAGGGCTTCCCTACATAGTTTATATAGCATTTTTTATGTTCATGGAGTTGTGATTTTATACTCATTGCCAAGCCAATTAATTTATTTGATGTTCTTACGCATTGAGCAATAGACTCCAGCTCAACATTATGACCGTACTTCAAGTTTTTTGGCCTGGCTTCAAGCAAAGCTGGATGTAGGTTGGTGGGCTCAGCTCGGGCGTGGTAGAAACTGTCAGTAAGGACTTGCTAACCATGGTTGTCCTTTAGGGGGTGGTCTGGTCCTGCCCTACATTTTTGGTACGCTCATAGCTGGGCGCAATCATCTATCGTTACAGTTAAGTAGGTTTGTTGAGGCAGCCTTGTTTTGGCAAAGCATGTTCCGCGTACAGGTTGTTTTAAGCTTCAATTTTAATTAATCATATCGTTTTTAGGGGTTGTTGTGTTGTAGCTTCATGGTATTATTGGGATTTTACAGAACAGTGAGCGGCCCAACAATCGATTTTTATGTCAATTAAATTTCACTTTTGTCCAATAGTGCGACAAAAAGTGAAAAGCTGGCTTTATGGTATAATATGATTGCCAATATGGACAATGGCCACGGGTCTCTCCCGAGGGTTAAAATTGTAGTAGTATTTGAGAAAATCTCAGAGAATATCCTTGTAAATATGTTATATATTGTTTGTCTCTAAGACCTTCATTCTATGGCATCTAGCTATTAAGGCCCTACAATGCCATAAGTGAAGAGTTTTTAGGCTGCTATTTAGTATTAAGTAAAAATGTAACAATCAATAATTATGAAAAAACCAAAATCAGCAAAATCTGTCGGTTCACGCAGATCGTTTATTAAGAAAGGAGCCATAGCCTCCTCTATCTTTTTTGTGCCTAGACATGTATTGGGAGGTGTGGGATATACGGCTCCCAGTGACCGATTGAATATTGCCGCCATTGGTGCAGGAGGAAAAGGGGTCAGTGATATTAGAAATGCTTCCGTAGGGGGTAGGGAAAAGGTTGTGGCTTTATGTGATGTGGATTTTTCCGGCTCTGCCTCCAGATCCGTTGAGCGCTTCCCCAAGGCAAAGCTTTACGCTGATTTTAGGAAGATGTTGGACAAGGAAAAGGGCATTGATGCGGTAACCATTTCTACCCCGGATCACGTTCATGGCCCTGCTGCCAAATATGCCATGGAGCGCGGAGTCCATGTGTATGTGCAAAAGCCCATGACACATAATATTAGGGAAGCGAGGGTGCTTACCGAAATGGCCAGGAGTAAAAAGATTGTTACCCAAATGGGAAATCAAGGAGGCTCCAATCCACTATTGGGAATGGTACAAAAATGGGTAGATTCCGGTGTGCTGGGAAAAATTTCCAAGGTACAGGTCTGGACAAATAGGCCTGTTTGGCCTCAAGGCGGGGCTTTCCCAAAACCAGACCCCACCGCCAAGCCCAAAGATCTGGATTGGGATCTATGGTTAGGGCCCTCCGAATATAAGCCCTATACCCCAAATATACACCCATTTAGTTGGAGAGGTTGGTGGGAATATGGTACGGGGGCATTAGGTGATGTAGGGTGTCACCTAATAGATATTCCCTTTAGGACGCTCGGATTAAAATATCCTACAGATGCGGAGTGTAGTGTAGGGGCTGTTTATAGTGGTATGTGGAATGCAGATTACCACCCTGAAGGCTGTCCGGCCTCCTCTTTTATTACCTTGCATTTTGGAGCAACCGAAAAAAGTGGTTCTCCAATTGAAATGAGCTGGAGCGATGGCGGAATTAGGCCTGCCCACCCGGATATTATCCCTGCAGATCACGATATAGGTGGCTCCGGAAGTCAGAACGGGGTGCTTATGATTGGGGAAAAAGGTATAATATCAACCAATATCAACGACAGTTCGGCCCTTATGCCCAAATTATACCTGAATGACGGTAGTACCGATTTTGGTCCTGAGGTGGAACCAAATGACGAACCGGAATACGGACATCATCGCAAATGGATAGACGCCTGTAAGGCTGGCTTTGGAAGTGAGGAGCATCTAGGCCTTACTTCTTCCTTTGATTATGCCGGACCTATGACCGAAACAGTGCTAATGGGTAATCTGGCAATACGAAGCTATCTGTTGCAGCGGGAAAATGAAAAAGGTAAAATGGAATTCTTTGCCCGAAAGAAATTGCTTTGGGATGGAGAAAACATGCGTATTACCAACCTAGAGGAGGCCAACCAGTTTGTAACTAGGAACTACAGGCCAGGTTTTGTGGTATAGGTATAAGCGTAAGTCATAAAAAATACCCATAATATGCTACCCTGGTGTTTTATGGGTGTTTTGCTTTTGTTGGAAAAATAGTGTCCGGTTTTCCTAGCTTGGCTGTTGCTTCATTAGGGTAATTTGCTATATTAGCCCAAAAAATTATTATGATGAAGAATACACTGTTTGCAATTGCCGTGGTATTATTTGTATCCTGCGAAACCGAAAAAAAAACGGAGGAGAATATAGATTATACGGCGAAAAATGAAGCAGATATACAAGCTTATGTAGAAGCGAATAATTTGGAGGCCCAACGCAGTAATTCCGGTCTTTATTATGTAATTGAAGAGGAGGGAACAGGGACGCAGGCAGAAGCCACTTCCAATGTTACCGTGGCTTATAAAGGTTATTTCCTAAATGGTACTGTATTTGACCAAAGTGATTCGGAAGGAATTACGTTTGGACTCAATCAGGTTATAAAAGGTTGGACGGAAGGAATAACATATTTTAAGGAAGGCGGAAATGGAATACTTTTGGTGCCTTCCCATTTGGGGTACGGCAGCAGGGATTACAATGGTATACCTGGAGGATCTGTGCTTATATTTGAAGTATCCCTGATTTCCGTGAATTAAAGGAACTCCCTTATTGTTCAGGTACGTATATATTGTGGTGCCGTAGTCCCAAATACAAAGAACCAACCAAGCGGTTGGTTCTTTGTATTTGGGACTATTTCCAAAACCATTTTAAAATGGGAGCTAGGGTATAAAAGGTCGACCAAATGCACAAATGTCCAACTTTTGCATTGGCTAAACCGCTACAGCAGACCAAGTGGTTTGAAGTGCGTCTGCTAACAGTTGGTCCAAATAGGCTATTTATTACTACCTGCTGCTGGTACTGGGGGCTAGCTAGGTACTTTCGTATATGAAATAACCTTGTCCAATAGGTGGGTGTAGTATGTGGGTATGGGCCAGTTTTTATTGTAGTTCTTCTGTTTTATTTATAGGAACAAGCACTCTGTATCCCAACCCCAATTTTAAGGGGGGTGGAGTAGGAAAGGCCTATGTTATTGTGAATAGTTTGTAATCATCGCCTTATATTTAGGGTATCAAAATAATTTTAAGGACCGTAATAAAACAACGCAATGATGAGACAGCATAGCGCCCTGGATGGATTGGTTGGTAGGGAACCGCGTATAGAAGTGGTTGGAGAAAAGAAATTGGTGGGTATTTATCTGTCCATGTCCTTGTCTAAGGATCGTACCGGGGAACTATGGAGGACATTTATGGCGAGAAGAAAAGAAGTGCTATATCCTATTTCAGCCAATTTGATTTGCATGCAGGCCTATGAAGGGCTGCCTGGCTTTTCCCAATTTAATGCGGAATCGGAATTTGTAAAGTGGGCTGCTGTTGAGGTGAAGGATGTTGGTGAGGTTCCAGAAGGTATGGTAGCCTATACCCTGGCGGGAGGTAGGTATGCTGTCTTTGTTCACAAAGGCTTACCAAGTTCTTTTTCAAAAACGGCTCAGTTTATTTTTGGGGAATGGTTGCCTAAATCGGAATATGAGCTGGATAATAGGGAGCATTTTGAAGTTTTGGGTGAAAGGTATAGGCAAAACGACCCTAGTTCGGAAGAAGAGGTTTGGGTGCCAATTAGGAATAAAAATTAAATAAAAGGGTATGGTAACAAAATGGTTGTTGGGTATTTTAATACTTGTTTTTCAGGTAAATTATGCCCAAGAGGGTACAGAAATGATTTGGTGGAATCCGGCAGGCACCAATGAAATGGTATTAGAGGGGCAGGCTTGGCCAAACCAGCTGTCTTCCTTTTACCAAAGGTTACCAAAGCAGGCCGAAGAAGTGGTACGGCCTGCCGTGTGGAATTTGTCCAAACATTCCGCAGGGCTCTCAATAAGGTTTAGAACCGATGCCCAAGTTATTAAGGTGCGGTATAAGGTGAAAGGCAATCACGCTATGCCCCATATGCCGGCAACTGGAGTTAGCGGGTTGGATCTCTATACAAAGACAAGTGAGGGGAGTTGGGTATGGCATAGGGGCAACTATTCCTTTTCCGATACCATACAATATCACTATGCCAACATCGACCCTAAGGATGCGTTTCATGAAATGGGCAGGGAGTTTCAATTGTATTTGCCTTTATACAACGAAGTGGAATGGTTGCAAATTGGAGTGCCTAAAGATGCTGTGTTGGACCCGCTACCCATAAGGCAGGAGAAGCCCATAGTGGTATATGGGACCTCTATAGCCCAGGGTGCCTGTGCCTCCCGTCCAGGTATGGCATGGACCTCAATTTTGGGACGTAAATTGGATAGGCCAGTTGTTAACTTGGCTTTTAGTGGAAATGGGCGTTTAGAGAAAGAATTGATCGAGTATGTTACCCAGATAGACGCCAAAATATATGTGCTGGATTGTTTGCCCAATCTGGGTGCCAACAAAGATCGTTCGTTGGAGGATGTACGGAAGCTTCTTATGTCTGCTGTAAAACAAGTAAGAACAAAGCGTCCCACTACACCCATTTTAGTGGTAGAACACGATGGATATTCCGATGCTGCGGTGGATGCACAGCGCTACAAAACCTATGCGGATTTAAATAGAGTAGCTAAGGAGGCCTTTGCCCAATTGCAGGCCGATGGGGTAATGGATGTTCATTTGTTGACCAAGGAAGAACTGAATCTGTCCATGGAGAGTTTTGTGGATGGCACCCACCCTACAGATTTGGGGATGATGGAATACGCCGTCGCTTATGAAAAAAAGATTCGGGATATAATAAATGAGCCTATTGGCACTATATCCACAACCATACCGGTAACCCAAGCTAGGGAGCCAGGATTGTACCACTGGGAAAAGCGTCATCAGGAATTGTTGAAAATGAATCGGGAAAAAGCCCCCAGAATCTGTTTTTTCGGAAATAGTATAACCCATTATTGGGGAGGATTACCTGAGGCGCCCGTGCACAATGGGGCCGATTCCTGGGACAAGCATTTGGAAGAGCTTCAGGTTCGTAATTTTGGTTTTGGTTGGGATAGGGTGGAAAACGTTCTTTGGAGAATATATCACGATGAACTGGATGGCTTTGAAGCCGAGCAAATTGTCCTGTTGATTGGCACCAACAATGAGCATTTAAATTCGGATGAAGAGATTCTAAGTGGATTGGAAATGGTGATCAATGCGATAAAGGAAAGGCAACCTAAGGCACGACTGTTGTTACTGGGGTTGTTTCCAAGGGTAGACAAGGAGGAACGTATGCGCAATTTAAACAAGGGAATGGCTGCGCTGGCGACTTCTAAAAATGTGGATTATGCAGATATCGGTGGTGTATTATTGGGTAAGGATAATAAAATTGATCCCAGTCTGTTTTCCGATGGTTTGCACCCCAATGCAAAAGGCTACCGAAAAGTGGGCAAAAAATTACAATCAATACTCAAGAACCATGAAAATTAGACTGTTTAAAAATACCATGAAATCACTAGTAGGGCTATTGATGTTGTGTTGCAATTTAAAGGTAGATTCGGCCTCCAAAAAACCATCTCTGGATAATATTGCACTGGATAGTGTGCAGAATAGGCAGCAGGCTCCCATTATGGGCTGGGCGAGTTGGAACAATTATAGGGTGAACATCAATGAAGAAATAATTAAATCCCAGGCCGACGCTATGGTGGCTACGGGCTTAAAGGATGCAGGTTATTCCTTTATTAATATTGACGACGGATTTTATGGGGGACGGGATAGTACTGGGCATTTAAAGGTTCATAAGCAGCGGTTTCCGTCCGGTATGAAATCCTTGGCGGACTATATTCACTCCAAGGGTCTAAAGGCGGGAATTTATTCCGATGCCGGAATCAATACCTGTGCTTCCTTTTGGGATAAGGATACCATAGGTTCGGGAATGGGGCTTTATGGCCATGACCAAATGGATTTGACCCTTTACCTTAAAGAATGGAAATATGACTTTATTAAAGTAGATTGGTGTGGAGGGGAATGGTTGGGATTGGACGAGGAGACCCGGTATTCTGAAATAGGAAGGATGATTAAGCGTATCAATCCTAATGTGGTGTACAATGTATGTAGATGGAAGTTTCCCGGAAAATGGGTGACCCAAGTAGCCGATTCCTGGCGCATTTCCGGTGATATATCAAACAAATTTGAGTCTATACTGCACATTGTAGATTTGAATGCGGATCTTTGGAAGTATAGCTCTTGGGGTCATTACAACGATATGGACATGTTGCAAGTAGGTAGGGGTATGACGGAGGAAGAGGATAGAACCCATTTTTCAATGTGGTGCCTAATGCAATCGCCTCTTTTGTTGGGGAATGATTTAACAAAGATGTCTCAGGAAACCTATCAAATTGTTTCCAACCGGGAAATGATAGCCATCAACCAAAGTCCATTTGTCTATCAGGCCAGGCGAATTGCTGATGGGGGTGATCTGGAAGTATGGGCCAGACCTCTGGTGTCCACTATGAGCGGTGAAGTGGTAGTTGGACTGCTAAACAGATCGGAACAACCGTCGGATATTTCCTTTGATCTTTCCGGCATTGGGATGGATGCCTCAGCTGGATACACTACTAGGGATATATGGAAACAAAAGGATTACGGTACTTCTACTGCCGAAATCATTAGTAGGGAGGTTCCGGGGCATGGTATTGTAGTACTCAGGATTAAAGGGACAGCGAAGCCCTTTAATGTATTTCAGTATAAAGATCAATAGTGGTAGCCCATTATATATCAAGTTTATAAGGGGCGTGCTACCATAATTCCGGTATTCTTTTTAATGCCCTTTAGGTATTCTGACAATGGTTGTTGTGAAACCTCCACTTCCATGGATCCGGTAGAGGCGTGCAATAGATGAATTCTACCGTCTGCCTCCCTGCTTGCTATACCGGTGTGTGTTATGTCCAACCCATTAATAGAGGTGGTCAGCGCAATAATGTCGCCAGACCGGATCAAATGCTCATTGGCCTCAATCTGGTCCTGGGGTAAAATACAGAGCGATTTATGGTTTAGGAATTTTTCCGAGGCTTGGATTTTTTTAAAATTGTCCTCATTTTTAAGAAAGGGGTAAAGGTCCCTATGGGTGCTCATAAAATTGATTTCTTTGTTAATCTCCACACCGCCAATTTCTGAGGTGATATTTTTTAAAAGCCCTTTTTTTTCATTGTTGGCGATCCATTCGGAAAAATAATGTAAGCGGGAAGCATATCCATCCAATTTTCCATTTTTATACCGTATGGTTTCCAGAAAGTGGGTGAAGGATTCAAAATCGGTTTTGTGCTGTTGTGACATTAGATTAAAGGCCAGTACGTTTTCCACAAAAGTGGTGCAATCTAACTGATGCAGATTGATTACCAAGGATTCTGTTACCCCTATTTCCAAGGTTTTGGCAACATAGGGAGTACCCATAAACATCTTGCCTATGGCCACCATATTATCTCCTACTTCGGCTCCTTCTAATTGGGAGATGGCTTCCATTTTGGTAGCAAATGCTTCCCTGTCCTCTATAGGGCAAATAATATTTTGGGCAAATCCCAATTGCAGATGAAAGATTACAATTAAAAATAACGACCATTTCTTCATGACAATTCGTTTAAAGTGTTAGTTTATATTTTTTTTATAAATAGCTAATATATATAAGTATATAATGTTATGGTGTATAATTTATACTATTTGGTATTAGGAATATAGGAAGATCTGTAACTCGCCTATATTCTTCACTTGTTTAATGATTGTGAACAGAGTCCATGGGTTAAAACTGTGCTGTTCTTCTAGTGCATAAAACCTGCATAGGAAGAAGGGTCGTTTACAATGGCCCGTGGTCTGTTCCTTAAATTATACTCTTCGGTAGTTAATTTTATGATCTCCTCATCAGTGCTAATATCCGTTATATTAAATCCTTTATTTATATAGTAGGGCCGTGTTTGAATATTTCTTGAATTACGAAATACCAATAAGTACATTTTTACATTGTTTCCGTAACTTTCCTTGTCCCTTACCTTGAACAGATATCCTTTATAATCGGTACAGGGGTAGTACATTTTTTGGTCTTTGACGAATTCTATTGTGTGTTGTTCTTTATTTAATGCTAGCTTATTGAACAGTATTGCTTCGGCTATGGATTTTTGATTTCTGTACTCTACCGGAAAAAGGTGCAATCTGCCAATCTTCTTTAATTTGTTGAACAGCAGGAGGCGCGTACTGGGATCCTCACTTAATTTTGAGATTAGACCTTTTGGTATATTGTTCGTCCCCTTTGCGTGGTTTCCTTGATATTTGGCCAGTAAGGCAATATAGGACATTTGTATGTTGGGGTCCTCTACCAGGGAGAGCCTTCTAAAAAATGCAGCCACTTCCCCTTCTTCAATAAAGGGGTAAAGCAGTATGGCATAGTTCTCCAAGATGTCGTAATTATTGTTTTGCGTACTTGGCGATTCTTCATCGGAGAGAAGGTCCTGGGCCAAACTTAATTGTCTTTTAAGCTGTATCTTGGCGTCGTTCAGTATTTGATTTTTGTATTTTTTATAGCTTTTGGGCTTTACCAGACCACGGGACATTAGCTTTGCCAGCATGGAGAAGATGGGCGATTTGTATTCGTCTATGGCGCTATAATCCAATATTTCGGGGTATAACTTCTTGGCAAGGGGAAGGCTGTCCAAATAGGGTTGAAAAATATTGTTTATTTCCTGTTTGCTCGAAACCAGGGGCAGGTCGGTTTGCATTAGGCGTAGGAGCAATTCTGCCGAAGCTTCGTCTTTCTTCTTGGCAATGGCCTGTAATATTTTGGTTTGGGCTTTGGAGTTGTTATAGGACTTGGCGTAATAGGCTTCAAAGAATGCTGTAGGATCTACTCCTTTTAGTTGGGCCAATTTTTCTATGAGGTGAGATTGTAGGTATTTTTGGTTGTCTTTAAAAGTGTAGGTATCAATGTAGTATTTTAAGGAATCTGCATGTTTTTTATAGAACTTTATAAAGGGATAGCCATCTAGCAAGATACTATCGTTCTCGCGAATGGCCTTAAAGAATTGTGGTGTCTTGTCCGCTAATATTGAAGACCCTATAAGGGTGTCCGAGGGGGTGAAGTTTTCGAAAAATTCCGCAATAAACCTGTTCGGCGGTGTCAAGGTATCCACAATGGCCTTGACCTCGTACAAGAGCCCGCCTTTTACAATATTTTTTATCAGAATTCCCCTTGTACTGGCCGTATCGGTCAGTGTTAAATTAATTTCGTGGTAGTTGTTGTTGTATTCGGGCCTCTCTTCCCTGCTGATATGAAAAGTTTTTTGGGCGTATAATTTTTTTCGAAGGGCCCATACCGAATCGATATTTGGAAACATTAGAAAATCATGGGCCTTATTGACCGTGACCAATATGGCTTGGTTGTCAAGGTTCTGGTAAACCGACTTCTTGGTATAAGCGCTATACGGTTTAGGTTTTTTGTGACGCTCGTAATAGTTAGTGCTGTTTTCTACAAATTTTGGAGGACTAATGGGGCTAATAGTGGAGAAGAACATGGCGGTATCCCTCACTTTTATAAACTCATTGGTATATTGGGGTTGCTCAAGGCTAAAGGAGTTAAAATATTCTTCGGACAGGGAGCTGTCTTGGGTTATACTTCCCAATAGGTAGTAATTATTTGCATCTATTACCGTCTTTAGGTAAATTCTTTGTCTGGCATTGGGTCCAAATTGTGCGGAGGATTTTAGGTTATGTCCGTCTATGGGTCCGTACTCGGGTTTTAATTTGAGGTCCTCGTAGATTCTGTGTTGGATTTGCTTTAATTCAAAGCTGTCTTGCTCTATGAAATTAAAATCATTAAGGGTGGCCTTTTTAAGAAAATAGTAGGAGGAGGATTCTGGGTCAACCGCCTGGATTAGCCTGTTTCCCTTTCTGTTTTGGTTGGTAAAACTGTAGTTGGAAGGCATCTCGACCTTAAAATCACGGAACTTGGAAAAAAGTAACGTTCGTTTTTTTATTGGCTCCCTAAAACTGATACTATTAAATATAGTGTCGGAGTGCCGGGGTACAAAATCCCCTTTTCCGCTCATTTTAAATAGAAGGATCTCCAAAGGGGTTATATAAATTTGATAGCGTTGAAAATCCCCATTTTTTAATTGGTTCCTTATGTCCATGCCGGGATAACGGGAGTTTTCCAATCTCGTTTTTTCTAGGATGGTACCGGGAATATTCTCAAACAAAAGTTTGTCTATGTCGTCCAGGGTGTAGGTGTAGTCTTTTTTAAGATAGGAAAAGGTAGGGATCCTGTTCACCATCACATAACTCCCATTGGCAAGGTCCGGTGAAACATAGGTGGTATTCTTGTATTCTGCTATGGGGTAGAGTTTATTGGGCAGGGCAATGCTAAAAAGCCCGTCGTCTGGAGTCCGTTGGTCATATTGATTGATCAGGATCCTACTTTCCAAGGAGTCCTTTAGCGCTTTTCCCTTATAGGAATACCGGGAGGTTAAGGGTTTAACGGTATACCCCTTATTTCTCAATAGTTGGATAACGCCATTTTTTCCGGGTAGGTGGGCGGCACCTATACCGGCAAAGACTTTTTTTCTCCCTATCAAGGAGTCCAGTTTTGCCACCATGTTCCTGTTCCGCGCATAGAGCATATTGCTTAAATAATGATCAGTATACATGGCCTGGTCCAAGGAGTCTATCAAATTGATGTTGCGTTCCCTATAAGCGTCCTGTAGCAGGGACATTACATCTTGGGATTGCATCTTTTTTTGTAACCACTCATCCGGTTTGGGCTTCATGGCATTCATATTGGCCTTGCCAACAAGGGCGGTGGATTCTTCCAAGTCTTCCAAAGCCACAATGGGTTTGGAGAATTTTTTCCCCGCCTGGTAAATAAACATATCCAGATAGGTCTCTTCCTCAAAGTTTTGTGAGGTTTTATTGGTGCGGTAAAGAATGTTGTTTACCAATTGGTCGTCCAGGGACAAATAGGCGGCCAGGATTTCTTTGGAAGGGTTTTTAAAGGAAAAGGGGTGTACGTAAAAACCCTTGGAGATAAAACCGGTCTTGAGGCCCATACCCGGATTTTGAATTTTGTCATAATCGTCCAGCCATTTATCAGGATCCGATTCCAAGGCTACCACTTCACTTTGGTAAAGGGCCTCGTAGAATACGTCGTCCAACCTAAAGGCGATCTTTTTACTTACGTGCATGGTCCCGTATAAATAGGATGTTTTGTTTAGGTGGTTCCCGGAAATTTCCCATAAAAGACTATGCTTTTCCTGTGAAAAAGAACCCTGGGTTATGAAGTAGAGAATAAAACCCAAAAATATGCGCATACCAATCTTTAAATTATACGTTAAAAATGCTTATAATTTTTATAGAAATAAAAGCTTAGCGCATAATTAACTTTTTATTTGTACTATCCCATCAATAATTATACCGTTTGTATTAGTTGTTTTTGTCTTCTTTTATATTGTTCTTGGCTTCAGTGCTTTGGGCGATATAAAGACGGGAGTGAGCTAGGCTTTCCGGATAATTTTGTTGTAAAAAGCTAATTAGTTTTTCCCTGACCAGTACACGAAGGTCCCAAGCGGTAGGCGAGTCCACTGCGCTCATAAGAGCCCTGATCTCCACACTCTGTGGTTTGGAGTCTGTGACTTGCAACACGTTTACCTTGCCGTCCCATAAATTGGTGTCCTTTAAGATGCTGGTTAATTCATTCCTGAGCTCATTAAAAGGAACGCGATAATCTGTATGGATAAAGACGGTTCCCAGTATGTCGGACGAGGTTTTGGTCCAATTCTGGAAAGGGGTCTCAATAAAATAGGTGGTAGGCACTATAAGTCGCCTTTTGTCCCAAATATTGATGACCACATAGGTTAGGGTTATTTCCTCTATACGCCCCCATTCCCCCTCTACCACCACAACGTCGTCAAATTTTATGGGCTGGGTGATGGCAATCTGTATTCCGGCCAAAATGGTACCGATGAGTTTTTGGGCAGAGAATCCTATTATAATACCGGCTACCCCGGCAGAAGCAAAGACACTTATCCCAACTTCCCGTATACTTTCAAAGCTCATTAAGGCGGCCCCTAGGGCCAAAATTATAATCAGGAATATAAAAATACGCTCCAAGATATTGAATTGGGTATATATCTTTCTGGCCCTTAAATTGTCCGAGGCCTCCACGTCATAATTATGCACAATTAGCTTCTTGGCAATTTTCAGGGCCACTATTATAAGCCAAGTGATAGAAAATATGATCAATATGGTGCTTATTTTGGAGATGGTAGGACTAAAATCGCTCAGAAGTAACAGGGAATGGATAGATTTTGATCGGATCAATAGGGAAAGGAACAATATTAATAGTGGATTCATTACCCTTTTCATGGAATCTTTTGGAATAAGGTATTTTGGATTCCTTCCCAATTTTCGCAGGGTGTAGGTGATGAGGATATACAAAACGGCCAAAAGGATAAAGGTTGCCGAAGCATATATCAATGTTTCATTGTCTACATTTTTAAGAATATTTTCCATTTAGTTGCAGTTTTAGGTTTGGTAACATACTAAAAACCAGTTAATATAAGAAGCCTTATCGGTTTAGGCTTTAGCGTTATTAAAATTTTGTTTCTAAGCATTTCCGATCACTTCTTATTGACTGTTGTTTTTTGTTGTAGGCCTTTATTCCAATTATTATACTTTTCGGTATTTAATGTGCTTGAACATTCTACAACGCCTATCAATTGGAATTGTCTATAGCTATATCGAAAAACAAATTATAGGAATTAAATTATAGTTCCCGTGCAAATGTTATTTTTGTCTGGAAAGTAACTATTTAAAAGTAGGAAGATGAAAGGAGTTTTGTTGGTAAACCTGGGTTCCCCTGATAGTCCCACACCTGAGGATCTAAAGCCGTATTTGGACGAGTTTTTAATGGATGAAAGGGTGATAGATGTGCCTTTGTGGTTGAGAAACATTATAGTTAGGGGGATTATTTTGCGGACAAGGCCCAAAAAATCGGCCGAGGCATACCAGAAAATTTGGTGGGAAGAAGGCTCTCCCCTCATTGTTATCTTGGAACGTTTAACCAATAGGGGAAGCAGCAGACCCAAATCCCCGTTGCCTTGGGAATGCGGTATGGGAGTATGACCATCAAGAAAGCAATGCAGGAACTTCATGCAAAAGGCGTGGATGAGGTGTTGTTGGTGCCATTGTACCCACACTACGCTATGTCCTCCTTTGAAACCGTAGTGGTCAAGGCCATGCAGGTCAAGGATGAGTTTTTTCCGGATATGGCAATTACCACCCTTCCTGCCTTCTATAAGAATGCGGACTATATAGAGGTGCTTTCCAAAAGCATAGCTGAGGGACTCAAGGATTTTGAGTATGATCATATTTTGTTTTCGTATCATGGGATTCCGGAAAGACATATAAAGAAGTCCGACCCCACAAAATTCCATTGCAAGATAGATGGCAACTGCTGTAAGACCAATTCGGTGGCCCATCATAGCTGTTATCGCCATCAGTGTTATGAGATGACCGAAAGAGTAAAGCAAAACCTTGGGCTGTCCAATGATAAGGTAAGTCTTTCCTTTCAGTCCAGGCTCCCCAATGATCCCTGGCTAAAGCCGTATACGGATTATGAGTTTGAGCGTTTTCCAAAAGAAGGTATTAAGCGCTTGGCGGTCATTACTCCGGCCTTCGTGGCGGATTGTTTGGAGACCTTGGAGGAGATTGCCATGGAAGGGAAGCATCAGTTCCAGGAAGCTGGAGGGGAAGATTATATGCACATACCTTGTCTTAACGACAATCAAGATTGGGTAGATCTAATGGTGAAGTGGATAAAAGACTGGGAGCTTAAGGAAACACTTCCGGCATAATGGGAAGGGTTTCTGCAGAACAACTGGGCAGTGAGCCAATAGGTAAATTACTTGTTAAGCAGGCGGTGCCGGCGGCTATAGGTATATTGGTCATGTCCCTAAATGTTCTGGTCGATTCCATCTTCGTCGGCAACTGGATAGGGTCCATTGCCATTGCCGCCATAAATGTAGTGCTGCCAGTGTCTTTTTTTATTGCTGCCCTAGGAATGGCCATAGGTATTGGTGGTTCCAGTATTATTTCCCGGGCATTGGGGGAAGGCAATAAACATAAAGCCCTAAAGACCTTTGGAAATCAAATAGCCCTAACACTATTGGTCACCATTGCCATGGTGGTGCTAGGACTGTATTATGTAGATAGTCTTATCCCTATTTTTGGGGGAAAGGGTGAGATTTTTGCCTCGGCAAAGATTTACTACATTATTGTGTTGTACGGAGTGCCCTTTTTAGCACTTTGTATGATGGGCAATACCGTGATCCGTGCAGAAGGGAAACCAAGGTTTGCCATGAATGCCATGATAATTCCTTCGGTTGGTAATCTCTTGATGGATTATATCTTCATCTATCTGCTGGATTGGGGTATGGAAGGTGCTGCTTGGGCTACCACCATTGGATATTTTCTGTGTTTTGCCTATATCCTGTATTTTTTTCTATCCAAAAATTCCGAATTAAAGCTCAATTGGTCCCATTTTGGACTGGATGGAGCTATTTTAAAGGAAATAGGGGCTTTGGGTTTCGTAACCTTGTCCAGACAGGCGGTAATCAGCCTGATTTATTTGTTGATGAACAATATCCTCTTTGGCTTGGGTGGTGAAGCTATGATCGCAGTCTATGCCATTATTGGTAGGATGCTCATGTTTGCGCTCTTCCCTGTTTTTGGTGTTACCCAGGGCTTTTTGCCTATTGCCGGCTTTAACTATGGTGCAAAAAAATACCAAAGGGTACGAGAATCGATCAATACCGCTATCAGATATGCGGCAGGTTTGGCATTTATTGTATTTATAGGCTTGATGATTTTTCCGGAAGGGATCGCGGCGTTGTTTTTAAGTGATCGCCCCGATATGTCGGCCCATGAACTTGCCATGAATGCCTTTGTGTTGGAACATACCCCCACGGCCATGCGCTTGGTATTTGCAGCAACCCCTATAATAGCTGTTCAGTTGATCGGTGCAGCCTATTTTCAGGCTATCGGAAAAGCTATACCCGCTCTATTGCTGACCTTGAGCCGACAAGGCTTCTTTTTTATACCGCTCATTTTAATTTTGCCAAACTACCTAGGGGAGCTAGGGGTGTGGATTTCCTTTCCCATCGCAGATGTCCTGGCCACACTGGTTACAGGTTATTTCTTGAGGAAAGAGATACAAACCACCTTGGTAGACCACAAAGCCTAGTCAGCTACTATCAAAGCAATAGGTGTACAAACGGTTTGTTGATAATTCAAAAAAACTTAAAAAAAGGGTTGGACTTTCTATTGCTGTATCCGTGGAATACTATTGCGAATAGAAGAATTGCACAACACGCCAATGCAGTATTGGCCAAGATGTCCAAATTGCCCTGGTGTCTCATATAAATTGCGAACAGTGCCCAGACACCAACAGCTGCAAATTCGCGCATATTTCTTTTGTAAATGATGATCAGGTTTATCACAGTGGCAACTACTATGAGTACTAGGGTCCATTGCACTTCGGATAAAAATCCGCCCTTCCAGCCTATTTGTGTGAGATAAAGGGCCATATTGGCTATGGTGGCAACGGTGATCCATCCACTGTAAAGACATATGGGCCACCAGGAAAAGGCTATAATTCCCATGGGGGCATCCCAGCGTTCCATATTGGTGTTGGTAATAATTTTTAGAAGGGAGAATAGGATTCCCGTAATAATAACAACCGTTAAGCCCATATATTCATAGGCAAAAACAACGACCCACAGGGCATTTAGCACATTGGCAATGGCAAACCAATAGCTCGTCTGTTCTATATAGGCCAGTTCTTTCTTATCAAGAAAAACAACTTTTATTTGATAAAGGGCATAGGCCATCAAGCCTAAAAAAATTAGGCCCCAAATGGCAAAGGCGTAACTGGCAGGGGTAAAAAGATTGGTATACCGCTGACTTATTTCTCCAATAGTGGTATCGTTAATTCGCAGGGCTTGTGACATATAATTAACGGCAATGACCAAAACCACTGAAATTAGGTTAATAATAGATAATTTCTTTTGCATGTACCTAAAGTACGCAACTTTTTATGGAATCCCCTACATGGTTAAAATAAGGGCCCTTTAAACAGTTAAAAACAGTTCAAAATTTTCCTGCTGCGGCCTTTTCTACTTGGGATTAAGCAATATAAGCGACATATGTGGGGAAAACATGGGGGTCAATGTGTTCTTCGGTATAAGGGACAATGTTCATAAAGATGAAAAGTGCTTGGGAACCAAAGATTAGTTTTATATAAATCCGTCTACTATCTTTACCGAACAATTGTCTGCTTATGACCGACTATTACAATTATATTAAATCCTTGCACCTTATTTTTGTGGTTACCTGGTTTGCGGGATTATTCTATATTCCCCGATTGTTTATCTATCATATTGAGGCCAATCAAAAACCCTCCCCTGAGAAGGAAATACTTACGCGTCAATTAAAGTTGATGACCAAGCGCTTGTGGTTTATTATTACGTGGCCCTCCGCAGTTTTGGCTACCTTCTTTGCTATTTGGTTGTTGCTATTGTATCCTACATGGTTACAGCAAGCATGGATGCACATTAAGCTTGTCTTTGTACTCTTGCTAATTGCCTATCACCTAAAAAATCATCAGATCTTTAAACAATTACAGCGGGATGAGGTAAGATATACTTCCAAATTTATGCGCATATGGAATGAAGGGGCCACCTTAATTCTGTTTGCAGTGGTTTTTTTGGTGATTTTGAAGGGAACCTTTAATTGGATTTTTGGTGTTGTAGGGATTATAGGCTTGGGCGTATTGTTAATGTTGGGTATAAAACTCTATAAACGGATCCGGGATAAAAACCCGGATGCCTAATCTTACCTGAATATATTATTGGTTTGTTTTGGCTTGATAATTGCTACCTTTAGTATTAAAAAATAATTTCAATTGCTGACGAATATTTCATTGCGTTCCCGAATTTTTGTTTCCATGATCTTTTGGGTGATCGTTGCCTTTATTCTTATTGCTTCGGTGACCATTTATCAATACAGTGAGCAAAATAGGGAGTATCATGCCCAGCGTATGGAGCGTAAGGAGGAGCAGATAAAACAGAGTATTGATCTGGTACTGCAAAAAACCACTTATCCGGTCACTACGGAAAATTTAGGGCATATTTTTAAGGATGAGATCTATGAGATAGCCTTGGTACAGAATATAAATTTTAATATTTATGACTTGCAGGGCCAGCTCATTAAGAGCTCCAGGCCAAAGTTTGAAATAGATTCCATTTCTACCTGTTTGGATGCCGAGGTGTTGAACAAATTGGCTAGCACCCCCACAAAGCGATATGTGGAACAGAAGTCGGCCGCAGGCTACCATTACCAGGCTTCCTATACCTATATTAACGATAGGAGATTTAAACACGTAGGCATATTGAATCTCCCCTATTTTGAGGACAACTCCTTTAATGACAAGGAGCTAAAGGAGATCTTGTTAAGGCTTACCGGTGCATATCTCTTATTGATGCTCTTGGCCATTGGCTTGGCGTATTTAATTTCCAAGTATATTACCAGGTCCTTGCAGACTATTTCCGAAAGGTTGGATCAGACGGACCTGACCAAGAGGAACGAGAAAATAATCATAGAAAATCCAAGTGAGGAGATTGGAAAATTGATCAACTCTTATAATGAAATGATCGATGAGTTGGAAATTAGCGCGGCCAAACTGGCCAAAGGGGAACGGGAACAAGCTTGGCGTGAAATGGCCAAGCAAGTAGCCCATGAGATAAAGAATCCGCTGACACCAATGAGATTGAGTGTTCAAAATTTTGAAAGGAAGTTTGATCCCAATGACCCGGATATTAAGAAAAAGGTGTCTGAATACTCCAAGACCTTGATTCAGCAAATAGATACCATGAGCAGTATAGCCTCGGCTTTTTCCAATTTTGCTAAGATGCCGGCCCAGCAGAACGAAACACTGAATGTGGTTAAGATTGTAAAAATGGCGGTTGATATTTTTGATGAAAACTATATACGGTTTTCCTCGGATGAGGAGGAGATAATAGCTAAATTAGACCGTACCCAGCTCATTCGGGTGGTGACCAATCTGGTTAAGAATGCTACCCAGGCCATTGTGGGGTTGGAAGAGCCCAGTGTTTTAGTGACGGTTAACAAGGATGGGGATTATGTTAAGATTACCGTTGGGGATAATGGGGTGGGAATACCTATGGAGTCCAAAGAAAAAGTTTTTGAGCCCAAATTTACCACTAAGACCAGTGGAATGGGCCTAGGGCTGGGAATGGTGAAGAATATTGTAGAAACCTATAACGGTAGTATTCACTTTGTGTCCCATCAGGGTAAAGGAACGGTGTTTACGGTGCGCTTCCCATTGGCCAAGGTTTAAGTAGAACATTAGAATTTTTTAGGCTTTCCATGCCTATCTGGTTTCTATGGTGGTTTAATAAGTCAAACAACTAATTTATAAAGCAATGCAATATCAAAATTTACTGGTGAATTCGGATTCCAACGTATCCTTGATTACGATTAATAGGCCTTCCAAGCTAAACGCGTTGAACAAGGCTACCATAGAGGAATTGCACCTTGCATTCAAGGCCTTGGAAGAGGATAGGGATACTAAGGTAATTGTATTGACCGGTAGTGGTGAAAAAGCCTTCGTGGCAGGGGCCGATATTTCTGAATTTTCCAATTTTTCCCAAGAGGAAGGAGCCAAATTAGCTCTTGAAGGACAGCAACAATTGTTCGATTTTGTAGAGAATTTAAGCAAGCCGGTCATTGCGGCCATTAACGGTTTTGCCTTGGGTGGCGGGCTGGAATTGGCCATGTCCTGTCATTTTAGGGTGGCCAGCCACAACGCCAGAATGGGCTTGCCTGAGGTTTCCTTGGGCGTTATACCTGGTTATGGGGGTACCCAGCGCCTACCACAGCTTATTGGTAGGGGCAGGGCCATGGAAATGATTCTTACAGCTGGGATGATAGACGCCGCTAGGGCCTTGGAATACGGATTGGTAAACCAAGTGGTGGAACAAGAACATTTGTTGGATCTATGTGAAAAATTGGCAAGCAGGATATCGAAAAATTCCCCGGTTGCCATCGGCTACGCAATAAAAGCGGTAAATGCTGGTTTTAACAATAGTATCAATGGGTTTAAGACAGAGATAGAGGCTTTTGGTAGTTGTTTTGGAACTGCCGATTTTAAGGAAGGCACTGCGGCTTTTCTTGAGAAACGTAAGGCCAACTTCCCCGGGGCTTAATCCCTAGACTAAACATCTTGTTATGAATCTTAGGAAACTTCTTGGGACATTAGTACTCTTCATGTCTTTTGTTTTCTTGGCAAAAGCTCAGGAAATGCCCATCAAATATAGCTTCGGCGAAAAATATAACGATAGGTATAAATATTCCAACCTCTTGGAGATTTCAGATGACGGTATGGGAGGGTCCATACTGGTAAGGTCTTACTACACCGGAATTATACTAAAGCCCAAAGGCTACTTCATTGAACATTACAATAAAGATCTAGAATTAATAGAGGAGTACAACTACAAGATGAAGGGGGTAGATTTTGTAAACGCCTTTGTGAAAAACGGACAATTGAATCTGCTGCTCTTAAAATATGTTGCAAGTAAGGGGTCTTATGATTATGTAGTGCATAGTAGCCCTATTGATAATTTCAATTTTGTGACGAAAACCATTCTATCCATTCCCTCCGAAGAAGTTAATAGCCCCACGGCCCATAATTATTATAGAAGAAATTTTTCATCCGGCTTTACCACTACCACCTTTTTTAACGAGAATAAGTCGGCCTTCGTTATTAGCACCCACTTTAAAAAGGGCCGGGATGAAAAACATTTTATTTATCTGTTCAACAGTGGTTTGAACAAGTTGGCTGAATGTGATTTTTCAGGTCAAATAGAAGAAAAGAATTATGCCTGGGAAAATGTAGTGACTTCCAAGAATCTAGAGCAGGTATATTTGGTAGGAAAGGCCTATTATAAAAAGAAGCGTTTTGCAGTAACCGATCGTAAATTTCAATACGAGCTGTTGAAAATTTCCAATAATAGCGGCACTACGCAGACCTTTGACGATCCGGGGAGATTTTCCGAGGCCTTGAAACCTATTTTGATCGATGACAAATTGGTTTGTGTTGGCTTTTATGCAGATAGAAAGGACAATAGGTACAATGGCTTGGCTTATTTTGAATTGGATAAAAACTCCTTGGCAATTAAAGAAAAGAAATACAACCCCTTCTCACGGCAGTTTATGGATGATAAGTTTGGTAGGGGAGAGGGAACCGAGATTAAAAACCTAGTGTTTAAAAATGTAAGCCTAACAGATGACAAAGACATTCTGTTCAATGCCG
Source organism: uncultured Arenibacter sp. (assembly GCA_963972175.1). Taxonomy (GTDB): domain Bacteria; phylum Bacteroidota; class Bacteroidia; order Flavobacteriales; family Flavobacteriaceae; genus Arenibacter. The sequence goes on along the minus strand of CAXAVP010000002.1, from coordinate 17,455 downwards.
AGGAATATTTTGTGACTTCCAGTGTACAGCAAGATCCTACAGGTTCCAGGGTAAAAATAGAAAGGTTTCACTACAATGATATTGTAAGTGCCAAATTAAGCAAGACCGGGGATATTATTTGGGCGAGAAACATCAACAAGTCCGAGGTTACCCAAGGAGATGCCGCATATGCCTCATATAGCTCTTTTGCCCGTGGGGATAATACCTATTACCTCATAAGCACGGCCACGGAGAATCCGCAATTGTTGAGTGGGGAACGGCTTATTTTTAAGCAAGGCCTCAGCAGGAACCGAAATGTTTTTATGATACGCTTGGACGAAGAAGGCAGGATTAGCTATGAAAAGGTAATTGACGATCGTGAAGCCCGACTCCCCTTAATGGTTTCCATGCCTTTAAAGGACCAAGAGGACAATAGCCTCTTGTACTACGCTAAAAGAGGTAATAAAAAGCAATTGGTAAAAGTGGCCATTGGAACACCCTAGCTGGCTCAGTAATTTTATAGATTGCTCTGTTCCTTTAAAGTTCTGGGGTCATATTTTTGTTGCCCATACTTGAGTAACGCTTGGTGCCTGGGGGCACAGGGCCTCTTATGTTTTTCCAATAATCTGTTCCGTATTCCTTATCTATTGCCAAGTATAAACTATCTAGTTGTTTGCCGGTAGGTTGAGTCGTTTTGTGTTTTCTAAAGAAGTCTCCAATTTTTTTAGCGATCTGACCCTGTTCCGATTGTTGATAGGCAGCCATAGCGGCAACTTGTTTTTCAAATTCAGCTTTGGTCATGGGTATCAAAGGCGGTTGTGATAGGTATTTGGCCAATTTAGGATCTGTGCCCTTCAAGGAGGACATTGTGGAATCCTTAGGATGTAATATTATGCTGCCCTCCAATAAGTTGTATTTGTCAATAATGGCCTGTGCCTCCTCTATAGTAAAATCAGTGACATCATCCATATCTCTTTTTTTCTGGGCGTGGCAACTATAGCTAAACACTATAAAAATGATGATAGCAAAGCTTGGTGTGGATTTTTTCATAGCTGTATTTATTGCTTCAAAATGTGGAAAGCGTCATCACCCTTAGCGATAAATGCTTAAGCGAATAAAGTAGAAACAATAATACAATAATTTTTTTATTAACTCCGTATAACCATAGTGATACCTAATAACGGCCTGATAATAACTTGGGTTTCATTTTTTTAAATCCAAAGCGTGAAGGCGCATTTTTGGGTTTGTCTTATAATTGCATTACGGTAGATGTGATACTGAGCACCCATTAAAGCCTATTCAGTTAAAGGATTATGATGTCTGAAATGGTGAAATGTTGGGGCATTAAAGTGAGTGGTGCTTTTGTTGATTGGGAGATGCTTTTTTATTTGTATTTATTACTATGTTCTTAGATTATTAATTGAAAACATTTATTTCCTTAAAGAATAAATCATCTTGAAGGTGTTGGAAAAAATCCATATTTTTGGATAAAATCCAATGATTTGAGAGCAGATGACTATATAAAGGGGCGTGGTGCCCAGCGCAACACCCAAAATAGGTTTGCCGAATTCTCCAATGAACTCAGGGACGATTTTTTGGAGTTTTGTCGCGTTGCCGGTGAAGAGGCAGACAATAACAAGACCCAATATATTCCCATATTTCCCAAGTCCATAGTCAACAAAGTGAACAGCCCAGATGTGGGCATGTCCCATTCCCTGAATCCTTATCAGGGCTGTGAGCACGGTTGTATCTACTGTTATGCCCGTAACAGTCATGAGTATTGGGGCTATGGGGCCGGACTCGATTTTGAACGTAAAATACTGGTTAAAAAAAATGCTCCTGCCCTTTTGGAGGCCAAACTAAAAAGTAAAAGCTGGAAGGCTTCCACCATCGTACTGTCAGGAAATACCGATTGTTATCAACCTGCCGAACGCCAATATGAGATAACCCGCGCCTGCTTGGAGGTATTTTTAAAATATCGGCACCCTGTTGGGATCATCACCAAAAATGCATTGGTGTTGCGGGATTTGGATATAATGGTAGAGCTGGCGAAAGAGAATCTAATTGGGGTAAATGTGTCCGTCACTTCCCTTTCCGAAGATACTAGAAGGGTGCTGGAACCCAGAACTACGACCATAAGTAAAAGGTTAAAGACCATCCGTATGCTGTCTGATAACAATATTCCGGTAAATGCTATGTTGGCCCCCATTATTCCGGGTATTAACAGTCATGAAATATTTAATTTGGCGAAAGCTGTTTCCGAAAACGGCGCACTGTCGTTTGGTTTTACGCTGGTTAGATTGAATGGGGCCATAGGTACAATATTTGAGGATTGGATAAGGAAGGCCATGCCCAACAAGGCAGAAAAAGTATTGCAACAAATTACGGACTGTCACGGTGGTAGTTTAAAAGATAGTAGGTTTGGAATTCGCAACAAAGGTGAGGGAAACATCGCAAAACAGGTACACGATATGGTGCGTTTGGCGCGACAAAAATTTTTCAAGGGAAGATCCTTTCCCGAATTAAACACCGATTTATATGAGGAAAACAAGGATAATCAGTTAAGGCTGTTTTAATTAATGGTTGGTGTTCCAAAAGAATATAATAGTTGTTGTAAGGATTTGTTCCCAACTTTGTCTAATAGAGGACTATTAAAACAATACCGTTAAGTACATTTGTACCTTAAGCATAGAAAATATGGAAATAAAAATTTGGTCAGATATACGTTGTCCCTTCTGTTATATAGGGAAAAGAAAATTTGAGGAAGCGCTTAAAAGTTTTAAGCATAAGGATAGGGTTACCATTAGCTGGAAGAGTTTTGAGCTAGACCCCAGTTTAAAGACCCAGGCCAATATAAAGGCCTTGGATCATTTTTGCAGTTCCAAGGGTATAGGCGAAGAACAGGCTGTGGAAATGTTTCAACATGCAGCGACTATGGGCAAGGATGTTGGGTTGGATCTTAAATTTTCCGACATGGTGGTGGCCAATTCCCTTAACGGCCATAGACTTATTAAATATGCGGAAAGCATAAATAAGGCCCCGGAAATGAAAGAGGTTTTGTTGAAGGCCCACTTAACAGAGGGGAAAAATATTGATGATGTGGATGTATTGGCCAATTTGGGGGCTGAAGTTGGTTTAGATCGGAACGCTGTACACAATATGCTCCTATCCGATGACTATACCTATGAGGTGCGCCAAGATGAGTTGGAGGCTCGGAATTTGGGGATAAATGGGGTTCCCTTTTTTGTGTTGGATAATACCTATGGTATCTCAGGGGCACAGCCCACAGAAGTATTTCTGGAAAGTCTGCAAAAAGCTTGGGAAAAGTCCCATGAGGCCAAGGTGGGTACAGATGTAGTTGAAGGTGATTCCTGTAATGTGGATGGGGAATGCTGCTAAAAATAGCGCCTTAAAAATAGGGTCGGGACCCCTTTATGTATTTGTAGGTTAATTAGATGGATACAAATTATACTGATTAGTATAGTGGTTGTTCCTCAGGAATTACCATTCCATTCCTTAAAGAATTGCTCTAGGTATTCCAGCATGAATTGATGGCGCTTTTCGGCAAGTTTTTTGCCAGAATTGGTGTTCATCTTATCTTTTAGGAGCAACAGTTTTTCATAAAAATGGTTTAGGGTCGGTGCTTTGGATTTTTTGTATTCTTCCTTTGTTATTTTTAAATTGGGGGCAATGTCCGGGTTATACAGTTCCCTGTTTTTAAACCCGCCGTAGTTGAAGGCCCTGGCAATGCCTATGGCTCCCATAGCATCCAAGCGATCTGCATCCTGTACCACTTTTAGTTCTTGGGAACTAAAGCGTTTTTTGGAATCCAAACTGGATTTAAAGGATATATTTTTAATTATTTGAACTACATGTTCTATTACCTGTTTTTCTACCTCTAGGGCGCTTAGGAAGTCTGCAGCCATTTTAGGGCCAACGGTCTCGTCGCCATCGTTGAATTTGGCATCTGCGATATCGTGTAGTAAGGCGGCCAGGCTAACAACCAGAACATCTACCTTTTCATCTTTCGCAATAAGAAGGGTGTTATTAAAAACACGTTGTATATGAAACCAATCGTGTCCGCCTTCGGCCCCTTTCAGTGTTTCTTTTACAAAGCTGATAGTTTCTTCAATTATCTTGGTATTTGTCATGCAGAGGGAATTATGGCTTGGGAGACAGTATGTTCTACTTCCTCCAATAGCTGGTTTATGTCCCCATGGGGCGTTATAGGGGGGTGGACTTCAAATGTGATATGGTTTCCCAGTCCAAAGGGGAATTTGCCGTATTTTAACATTTTCCATGAATTGTTAATGCTAATGGGCACTATTAGGGCCGAGGGGGCCTTTTTTATTAGCACTTTTAAGCCTGTGGTGTGGAATTTTTTAGGTTCCCCTGTCTTGGATCGGGTACCTTCTGGGAATATAACGGCCGTTCTATTGTGCTTTTCAATATAGGCGCCCAACTTGGCAATTTCGGTCAAGGACTGCCTGCTGTCCTTTCTGTTTATTAGGACGGAGCCTCCATGTCTTAGATTGTAGGACACACTGGGGATACCCTTGCCCAATTCTATCTTGCTCACAAATTTGGGATGGTGTTTTCGCATATACCAGATAATGGGCGGGATGTCGTGCATACTTTGATGGTTAAGCACAAAAATAGCAGGCTTGTTGGTTGGTATCTGCTGTGAGTTTTTAAAGGAATATCGCGTGCCCAGTACATGGGTGCAACGCATTAGGGAAAGATTTAAGAGTGCCACGCTTTTTCTGTGGGCCTCATAGCCAAACCAATTAAAACATATCCATTGCACCGGGTGGAACAATAGCAAGGTAAGTCCAAATAACAGCAGATATAGGGTAGACAAGGGATATGCTAGTACTTTTTGCATGCTACAAAAATAAAAAACCGCTCTATTGCAGAACGGTTTTTATTCAAGAATATTTACAGAATTTTTTGGTCCTAAAGAAGACCTAGCAAAATTCGTTATAGGCTTCCATTAAATTTTCTGCAATTACTTCTGCAGGGCGGCCTTCTATGTGGTGACGCTCTATCATATGTACCAACTCTCCATCTTTGAACAGGGCCATACTTGGCGAGGAAGGAGGGAAGGGGATCATAGCGTTTCTGGCTGCATTTACAGCTTCGGTATCCACACCCGCAAAAACGGTGACCAAATTTGTTGGTTTTTTGGCATTCTGTAAGCTCATTTTAGCGGCAGGCCGTGCATTGGCGGCAGCGCAACCACATACAGAGTTTACCACTACCAAGGTAGTTCCTTCTTTGCCAAGGGCGGTTTCAACCTCATCGGCAGTAAATAATTCTTCGAACCCGGTAACTGCCAAGTCCTGTCTCATTGGTTTTACTAATTCCGCAGGATACATAATATATATTTTTATTCGATTATTATTAAAGTGCTCAAAGATAACCATTTTGGAACATTATAACGGAATACCTTAACTTTTCATTAGACCTTCCGTTGTAAGCTAAAATTATATCTTTGCCAAAATTTATAAGTCAGATGATTAAATGGTTTGCCGCAATACTTGGGTATTATACTTTTAGATTCCCAGGAGCTATACTGGGTTTTATTATAGGGAGTTTTATTGATAATTTAAAAAGCTCCGGTAGTGGTGGGGCGGGAACCATGTTTAGGGATATTACCCAACAAAACGTATCTCCGGCCGATTTTGAGCTTAATCTGTTGTCCCTTTGCTCTATCGTTATCAAGGCCGATGGTTCGGTCAGTCAGAATGAAATGGACTATGTTAGGCGCTACTTTGTAAGTACCTATGGTAAGGATAAGGCCAACGCCATCTTTAGGACCTTTAACGAGGTAGTGAAAAAAAGGGAAGTATCCGCAGAACGTATTTGTACCTATTTAAATCAACGTACCCGATACGAGGTGCGCTTACAGTTGTTGCACTTCTTGTTTGGTATTGCGCAAGCAGACGGTAGTCTTCGTCCCGCCGAAATAAATAAGATTTCAGAAATTGCAGGATATTTTAGGGTAAGCCAAATCGATTTTGAGAGTATCAAGGCCATGTTTATCAAGTCGGCCGACAATGCCTACAAAATTTTGGAAATAGAAAAGTCGGCAACAGACGATCAGGTGAAAAAAGCCTATAGGAATATGGCTAAAAAGTACCATCCCGATAGAGTGAATACAGAAAACGAAGCCATTAAGAAAGGTGCCGAGGAAAAGTTTAAGGAGGTTCAAAAGGCCTATGAAATTATCCAGGAGGAAAGAGGTCTGTAGTCTTTGCATAACAAAAATATAACTGTCAATATTTGATATAACAAATGGAAAATTTTTGGTTTTATATACAGTTGGGATTGGAACACGTCCTGGATCTTGATGCTTACGATCATATTTTATTTTTGGCGGCCCTGGCCATTCCCTTTACTTTTAAGAATTGGAAGAAAGTACTGATTCTAGCTACGGTTTTTACCATAACCCATTGTTTTTCATTGGGTCTTTCCGTTTATGAGCTAGTGGTTGTGGATTCGGGAATAATAGAATTTTTAATACCTATCACCATTTTTTTTACGGCCATCTACAATGTATTCAATGCCAGAAGGGTAACCGAGAAAAAGAACATGCAGGCCTACCTGATAGCTACCGGATTTTTTGGGCTTGTCCATGGCTTTGGATTCTCCAATTACTTCAAAATGTTGATGGCCGGGGAAGAAGAGAAAATAATGCCCTTGATCGGATTTGCGACCGGAATAGAATTTTCCCAAATATTGATTCTGTTGGTGGTTCTGTGCCTAACCTTCTTTAGTGGGGCGGTATTTAAGATAAAACAGCCACCGTTTATCCAAATTATGTCCATTATTATACTTTGTATCACAATACCTATGTTAATTACAACGTTTCCTTGGTAGGGTTTGGCTAAACCTTAACCTTTTTGGATTGCAGTACTTGTTGGTAGCCACTATCTTAGTGGTGTTAAAGTTTGGTTTTAAATCCTGCCAACAAATATTTTCCTTAAAAAGTTAAATTACCTTTGTAAGGAGAATTAGAGTTTAGGTTGCTTGTTGCCTTTTAATTTCGGCGGCAATCCATAAAACGGAAAATTTAGGATGAAGGAATTAAAACAGGAAAAATACGATAAGGCCTATTTGCGAATGGCAAATGAATGGGGGAAGTTGTCCTTCTGTCATAGAAAACAGGTTGGAGCCATCATAGTAAAGGATAGAATGATTATTTCTGATGGTTATAATGGAACCCCTACCGGTTTTGAAAATATTTGTGAAGACGAAGAGGGCTATACAAAATGGTATGTGTTGCATGCCGAAGCCAACGCCATTTCCAAGGTTGCCTCCTCTACCCAATCCTGTGAGGGCGCTACTTTGTACATCACTTTATCACCTTGTAAGGAATGTAGCAAGTTAATTCATCAGTCTGGCATAAAACGTGTAGTATATCAAACAGCCTACAAGGATAGTTCGGGGCTTCAGTTTCTAGAAAAAGCTGGAGTGCAATTGGTTCATATGCCCGTAATTGTAAATGTTTAAAAGATAACTGGGAGAAATGAGAAATAAGAATTCCTACTTATGGCCAACCATCATAGCAATGGCATTGTCGTTGGGCATTTTTGTGGGTGGGAAACTGCATTTTAATGATTCCCCAGAAAAGCTTTTTACCACAAACTCCAAAAAAGACAAGCTTAATAGGTTAATAGATTATATAGATTACGAGTATGTTGACGAAATTAATACGGACAGTATAGTAGATGTTACCGTAAACAATATACTTGAAAAACTGGACCCCCATTCCGTTTATATTCCCAAGAAGGAAATGGACAGGGTGTCAGAGAACATGAAGGGCGATTTTGTAGGGATAGGCGTTAATTTTTATAAGTACCGGGATACTATTTCCGTAATCAGGACTATTGAAAACGGACCGAGTTTTTTAAAAGGCCTGCAGCCAGGGGATCGTATTTTAATGGCGGATGATGATACCTTGTACGGAGAAAACATTCCCAATGATGTGGTGATTCAAAAGTTAAAAGGGGAAAAGGGGTCGCTCGTAAAGCTAAAGGTGTACCGGAAGGATGACCACAAAACCTTTACCGTAAATGTTAAACGGGATGTTGTGCCTATTAAGAGTGTAGAGGCCTACTATATGCTTACTAAGGAAATGGGTTATATTAAGGTGAACCGCTTTGCGGAATCGACCTATAAAGAGTTTAAGGCTGCCCTGAGAAAATTGGAAGCACAGGGGGCAAAAAAATTGACATTGGATCTAAGGGATAACCCAGGTGGCTATCTGGGGATAGCGGAGCAGATGGCCGATGAATTTTTGGCCGATGGAAAGCTTATTTTGTTCACCAAAAATAAAAAGGGAAAAATAGACAAGGTCTTTGCTACCAAAAAAGGTAGTTTTGAGAACAAGCCGGTGTATGTATTGATCAACGAACGCTCGGCTTCAGCCAGTGAGATTATTGCGGGTTCCTTGCAAGATAATGATTTGGGTACCATTATAGGTCGCCGATCCTTTGGTAAGGGCCTGGTACAGCGAGAGATGGACCTAGGAGACGGGTCGGCTGTACGTTTAACAGTTTCCAGGTATTATACCCCTACGGGGCGCTCTATTCAGAAGTCCTATGACAAAGGGAATAAGGATTACTATCAGAAATTTATGGACCGCTACCACAGTGGAGAGCTTATCTCGGTAGACAGTATTAAAGTGGCCGATTCCTTGAAATTTAAAACCCCAAAAGGCAAAGTGGTATATGGTGGGGGCGGAATTATTCCAGATGTATTTGTTCCTATTGGGTCCAATGAATCCGAAGCGGTGGAAAGCATGGAAAGCTTAGGGTTCTTGTCTTATTTCGTTTTTGAACACCTGGACGGGAACAGGGCACAGTATAAAGGATATACCAAGGAGGAGTTCATTTCCAATTTTAGGGTAGACGATATTCTCTTCGAAATTTTTGTGGACTACTGTTTGGATAGGAGTATAAAGATGGACTTCTATGCCTTTGAGGATAAGTTAAAATTATACATTAAGGCAACCTTGGCAGAACAGCTTTTTGATCCCAATTCCTATGCCAAGATCAAGAGTGCAGGAGATGACATGCTGAAAAAGGTTATGGAATTGGATAGCCCAACCATACGGCAACAGGAGGCCGAAAAAATTGAAGCCAGGAACTAGTCTTCCTCTATTTTTTTCTGAATTTTCTTTGAGCTGCTATAGATAAGTAACAGTAGTATGGCACACAACGATGCTACAATGCCTATAAGGGCTATGATGCTATTGCCTTCAAAAGGCTCGTTAAAATCTACAAGGGTTACATTGTAGGCGATAAGCGCCAATCCCAATACAATTAGTACTATAGTTACAATTTTGTTCATTCCACTAATTTTACAATTAACACCTAAAATAACTGGTTGATATTCGAGGCAAATAATTTTACCGCTATGGCCAATAGAATAACACCAAAAATTTTCCGAATAACGTTAAGTCCGTTTTTGCCTAAAAACTTCTCTATCCTTCTAGAGGATTTTAGAACAACGTATACAAAAATAACATTTATTATAATGGCCACAATGATATTCTCCACATAGTACTCTGCCCTGAGGGAAAGTAAAGTGGTCACGGTGCCCGCACCAGCTATCAATGGGAATGCTATAGGTACAATGGAAGCGCTTTCCGGTTGGTCGTCCCTATAAAGGGTAATCCCAAGGATCATCTCTATGGCCAAAAAGAAAATCACAAATGATCCGGCCACTGCGAAGGAGTTAACGTCTATACCGATCAAATTTAATATCTCTTCCCCTACGAATAAAAAGGCAACCATAATACAGGCGGAAACAAAGGAGGCCTTGCCAGACTGTATGTGGCCAACTTTATTTCTTAAACTTATAATGATAGGGATACTTCCTATAATATCAATTACGGCAAATAGGACCATGCTCGCCGTTAGTATCTGTCTAAAGTCAAAATTAAATTCCATAAAAAAACCTTATTCCTGATGTGTATGTTATAAGTTGCGTTCCATGACGCGGCAAATTTACGTTTAATAAAGGGGTTTTGGATTTAATTAGGGCAAAATATATCGGTCTAAAGAATTATATTTGTAGCCTAATAAAAGAGTATGTTCCAACTTGGAAAAACAATTGTATCGGAGGAAATTATAGAGAACGATTTCGTTTGTAATATAAATGCCTGTAAGGGGGCTTGTTGTGTGGAAGGTGAGGCCGGTGCACCTTTGGAGGATGGGGAAACCCAGGTGTTGGTAGATATATACAGTAAGGTAAAGCCGTTCTTAAGGCCGGAAGGAGTAGCGGAAATAGAAAAGCAAGGTGCCTTTATAAAAGGAGAGGACGGGGAATGGGAAACGCCTTTGGTAAATGGTAGTGAATGTGCCTATGTGGTGTTTGCCGATAATGGAACCGCAAAATGTGGCTTGGAAGAGGCCTATAACCAAGGGGCAACCAAATGGAAGAAACCGGTATCCTGTCATTTGTACCCAATTCGGGTACGGGAATATTCGGAGCTAACTGCGGTAAACTACCACAAATGGGAAATTTGTGATACGGCCTGCTCCTTGGGAGAGGAACTTAAGGTGCCTATTTATAAGTTCGTAAAAGAGGCCTTGATCCGGAAATTCGGAAAAAAATGGTATGCGGAGCTGGAGCAAACCGCCATGGATCACCAGGCTAGTAAGTAGGGATATGTAAAACCACCTTGGTGCCCAAGGAAACCTTATCGGGATCATAAAGGTCTATGATTTCTACCTGGAAAGAGTTCTCATAGTCTTTTGAGAAATTGGCCAATCGCTCTTTGGTGATATCTATACCAATAGACTTGCGCTTTAAGATCTTGCTTTGTTTTATCCTTTCCGATGCGGCACGCCCAACCCCATTGTCAGAGATGCTTATCATAATAAATTGCTCATTTTCCCTACTTACGTGGAGGAGGATGTTTTTCTCGCCTTCCTTGGAAGAAAGCCCGTGCCACAAGGCGTTTTCCAAAAAGGGCTGTAAGATCAATGAGGGGATCTTAACCGTATGTTGGTCTATGTCCTCATCTACTTCTACCCTAAAGTTGATCTCGTTGGAGAATCTTATATTCTCTATGTTCATATACAGCTCAATGGTTTCCAGTTCATCGGCCAAAGATATTTCCTTTAGGGAGGAGGCTTCCAGTATTTTACGCACCAATTTGGAAAATTTATTGAGATAGTGAACGGCGTTCTTCTTTTCGTTGTTAATGATGTACAGTTTGATAGAGTTGAGCGAGTTGAACAAAAAGTGTGGGTTCATTTGGCTTCGCAACATACTTTGCTCCAAGGTAAGGATCTGTTTTTCGTTCTTTAGCTCTTTCTGCCTATAAAGGATATAGAGGATAAAGGTCAATAGCGCCATCCCTAGGGCACCTATGATCAAGGTGTTGGTTTTTTTGCGCAATCGAAGGTTCATAAATTCATTTTCCCTTGCCAGCGCTTCAATTTGATTGGTTTTCTTTTCCGTTTCGTATTTAATGATCAAATCGTTAATGTACCTCCGGTTAACCTCGCTATTGATTTCCTCATTATAGCGCTCTGCCAATTTGTAATAATCCAAGGCCTTTTTGTAGTCCCCTTTGTTTGCAGAGAGTTTGGAAAGGAAACCGTAAGCTTGCGCAATATAACTGGGGAAATGATGTTTGATGGACATTTCCAGTCCGCGGTTCAGGTACTTTTCGGAGTCTGGGTATTGTTTTAACTCCATTAAAACCCATCCCAAATTATTGTTGATGGCGGCAATAATAGACATGTCGCCCAAAGATTCTGCGGCCAGCAGGTTGGGTTCCAAGATTTCCAGGGCTTCATTTAATTTATTTTGTTTTATGTAGATCTGGGAAATACTATTTTTACATATAACCCTACCCTTGTCGCTATTAATTTCGTTGTTGTATTCCAGTGAGGTTCTGTAATAGTGTAGGGCTTCTTCCAATTCCCCCTTGTGTTCCAGGCACTCCCCAATATTCTGGTAATTGATGGCCAGTCCCAGCTTATTGCCCATCTCCTTGGCCGAGGCCATGGCCTTTTTAAATTGGGCAATGGCTATATCGTATTGCTTAAGGATTAGATAGAGGTTGCCAATGCTATTTAGGGAAACATCTACACTGGTTTTTAGGTCAATTGAGGGGTTCTGCACGGTCTCCGCCAGTTCCAAGGCCTCCTGATGATAGTCAAGGGCTATTTTAATGGCGTCACTCCTCCTGTAGACCACGCCCAACATATTAAGGCTAAGTACCCTAAATTCCAGGTTGTTGGCCGCCAATGCTGCCTGTAATGCCTTTTCGTGTAGGGCTACGGCCTTTGAAAATTGGGAGATATCCCGATATTTTCTTCCTAAATGGTTGTATGCATAGGATTGCCCAATTAAATATTGTTTTCTACTTGCTTCATTGGCAAAATACCGCATATAAATGGTGTCGCCTTTTTTGTTGCCTAGTACGGAAGCCAATTCCCGGTAGGTTATTGGAGCTGCATTTATTAGGCTGTCTGTTACCCTCTTAAAAGTTTCGGGAACTTGTTGGGAAACAGCCTGGGGAGTAGTAAGGGCAAGCAGTAAGTAAAAAAAAAATAAGGCCCGTTTTGTTGCATTCCTATGAACCTGAAAAAGAAAATATACTATGGAAACAAACTTCATATCATAGGTTATATTAAATCTAAAAAGTCTGATTTTTTCTGTCTTGAAACAGGGATTTTGTGGTTGGACTGTAGAATAACGTAACCGTCAGTTTTAAGGAACTCCTTTATCTTATTGAGGTTTATGATGTAGGAATTATGGATTCTGAAGAAAGTATCCTTGGGCAATAGTTGATTTACTTCCTTTAATTTCTTGGTAAGTAGTATTTTTTGCCCATCACTTAGAAAAAGAGTGCTGTAATTGCCGTCGGATTCCGCAAAAAGGATTTCCTCGCTTTGCAAAAACAATAGCTTTCCGTCCGTATTAATGGTAATCTTCTTTTGGAGGGAATCTGAGTTGAATTTCAATAAGATTTTCTCCAATTTTTCTGCCGTATAATTCTTGCTGTTGAATTTTTTTATCTTGGCAATGGTAGCATTTAAATCATCGGTATCTATAGGTTTTAAAAGGTAATCTATGGCCTCGTTCTTAAGGGCTTTTATGGCGTATTGGTTATAGGCAGTGGTGATTACCACAGGAAATTCCTTGGTTTTTATTTTCTGAATAAATTGGAATCCGTCCATAGTGGGCATTTCAATATCCAAGAACAGGCAATCTGGCGGATTGTGTTCCAAGTATTGTAAGGCCTCAATGGGATCTGTAAAAGAAGCTACAACTTTAATTTCGTCACTAAAGTTGGTCAGCTCCCAAGACAAACTCTGTAGGGCTTTAATTTCATCGTCGACTAAAACTGCTTCTAACATATTAAAAGGAAAGATAGTTAAAATTAAAAATATTGCCAGTATGCATCCAAATTTTTGTGTCAATGGAAATGATTTGAGTATGACTGGTGGAAAATGGTTTAAAATTGGATCTATTTAATAAATCATATGATTTAGGGTTGGGTAGAATGGTTTTGGTTCAAAATTCCAATTGTCATTCATACAGAAAATTGGACCATTTACACAATTGAGGCCTCAGGACCCTTTCATTTCTTATACATTTGGTTTGTTAATTAATTCCCCTCATTAGAGGATGTTTAATGCATAGTGCAAAAATTTAAGTGATGAATAAATGTATTGTTTTTTTTATCGTTTTAGTTTTGGTTCTGGCCATAGCAGTAATAACCGACAAGAAGGGTGGGGGTACTGTTAAAAATGATTTAGTGGAGCATAAGGCGGATACCAATAGGACTGTGGTGGGGTATAAAGTTAAAGTTAGCAGAGGTTATTGATAATTTTGAAAATTGTGGATTTTAACAGGCATTTAGGTCTGTATCTACGGAGATAAATAACATAGTAAACATTTAAAGTTCTGTCAAATAAAGTGCGATCCTCAAGGTATGTTTTAGTTAAACATGTCATTGTTGTAAAGCAATCCCAAGATGTAGTTGTAACATTGAAAAACACAATCAACTTGAAGGATTCGGATTTCTCATAGTATTTAGGTTTCGGGGGAACTACCTAATAATGTGGTTCCGGTTCTTGTAATTCAAAGTCTCACTTCATCATAGGGATCGCACAGTTTGACAGTATTTTTTAAGCTTATAGGTCTTGGTCCATAAAGGTCTTGACAATAAACACACCCCCCCCTAAATCACCTTTTTTTTTACCCTATAAATAATTTTCGTTGATTTCTTCTCGGATAAACCTTATATTGTTATATCGTACAATATGGCAATGGAAGAACTGTGGGCAATGGAAAATTAACAGAGCAGATCATAATAATGTTCCTGCTGGCCATTTACTTTAACGGCCAGTTATTTCTCTATGCCCAAAGTCAAATTAAATTTAGACAGCTCTCCGTACATGACGGACTTTCACAAAACAGCGCCATATCAGTTGCCCAGGATAGTATTGGTTATCTCTGGATTGCCACCCAGGATGGTCTAAACCAATACGACGGTAGAAATTTCACTATACATCCCTATACCTTTGTAGATATTACCCGGTCCAATTTTAGCTATTTGGGCAAGGTCTACACGGATAGAAGGGGAGATGTTTGGATTATCCCAATGGATAGGAAGCCCTATAAATTGGATAGGGCTACCAATACTTTTGTGCCTTTAGAAGGGGTTGGGGATGCTAGCGCTATATTCATGGACATGGATTTTAATTTATGGATAGGAACCTATTCTGGAGACCTTTATGAAAAAAAGGAGGGGGAGGAAAAGGCGGTGATGAGACAATTCAATCCAGAAATAAGGGGTGCTGTCTACAGTATTGCCCAAAATCCAAGCGGGGTCCTTTTGTTGACCATGGATAAGCATATTGTGGAATTCAATGCCCAGACCAATATCCGTTACCCCAAGAAGTTCCAAGATGTGCTGGGCAATATGATCCATGCCAATTACAGTGACGTAGTTTTTGATAATCAGGATAGGGAGTGGATAGCGACCTTTGGAAACGGGCTCTTCTATAGGTTTACCGGTGAATCCGTTTTAAGGCGATTAAATGATTTACCGTTTAAGGGTAGCTTGCCGGTAGATTTGAATATTACGGACCTTTACATGGATACCAAGCATAGGCTTTGGGTAGCCACCTATGGAGCGGGGCTATACCTTGTAGATTTTGAAAAGTACAACATAAGCCATTTTGGATCTGAAAAACACAACCCAACTGCAGTTCATTATAATGATATTCTCTGTATATATGAGGATTACACGGGAACCTTGTGGTTTGGTACAGATGGGGCCGGGTTGAGTTACTACGACGAATATTTGGAAAAGTTTAATTCGTTTACAGATTATCAAACACCCCAGGATGTAAGTATTGATGTGGTTCGGTCTATTGCGGTGGACAAGGACAATACGGTTTGGATAGGAACATCGGGAAAAGGACTTACCCGTTACACACCGGAATCGGACAGTTGGAAAACTTATAGAACGGACCGAGAAAGGGCCAATACCATTTCCTCGGATCGGATAATGAGCCTCATGGCGGATAAGGATGGGGATTTGTGGATCGGGACCCAGCAGGGTGGTTTAAATATTATGGACCCATCAGGTACTATTATCCACTTTTCGGCCGAGGATAAAAGTCGTTTCCCCGGAAATACCATTTGGTGTATTTATGAGGATGATAGGGGAAGGGTGTGGATGGGCACCCGCGATCATGGGTTGGTCCAATTTGATAAAAAGAAAGGGGTGCTGCAGCGTTTTAAGCATAACCCTGATAACGAGCAGGGGATTTCCAGCAATAATATTAGGGCCATTACCTCCGATGACAAAGGTAATTTGTGGATTGGAACGGAAAATCAAGGTATTGTTTTTTTTGACCCGTCAGCCCAATCGTTTAAATCATACCAATATCTGGAAAATGGAAATTCCTTATCCTCCAACGCTATTAAATCACTTTACTACTCACCTAGGGGTATACTATGGATAGGTACCAATGGGCGAGGTCTCAATGCCTTTGATATTGCCAACGGTCAATTTTATGGTTTTAGTGTTAAGGACGGTCTTGCCAATGATGTTATTTACGGCATACTGCCCGATGATGTGGGTAATCTCTGGTTGAGTTCCAACAAGGGGATAACCAAGTTTGTTCCCAACGATACAATTGGGAATACCCCTACTATAACCAATTACAATAACTATGAAGGCTTGGCGACCGAGTTTAATACAGGGGCCTATTTTAAGGATAAGAAAGGAAATCTTTATTTTGGAGGCTTGGAAGGTTTTTACTGGTTTAAGCCCAATCAATTGAAGAAGAGTTCCATTCTGCCAAAAACGGCCATCACGGGCTTTGATGTTTTTAACAAGCCGTTTCATATGGTGGAAGGTCAGAAGTTGCAGGCTGGGCAGAACACTATTTCTTTCACCTTTTCCAGTTTACAATATGCCCTCCCCACCAAGAATCAATATCAATATAGACTTGTTAATTTTGATACCGATTGGGTTTTTTCAGGGAGCCAGAATTTTGCGCGCTATACCAGCTTGCCTCCTGGTAATTATCGGTTTCAGGTTAAAAGCAGTAATTATGACGGACAGTGGAATCCGGATCCGGTATCCTATTCCTTTACTATTTTGTCTCCATGGTACCTGACTCCTTTTGCCAAATTTGCATATATAGCAATGTTTGTTTTACTGTTGTACGGTATATATAGGTACCTTATTTGGCAATGGCGCCTACAGCTAAACTTACGGTTAAAGGTAGAGGAGACCGAACGGTTTAAACGGCTAAACGACTTTAAATCCAAGCTGTATACCGATATTTCCCATGAATTTAGAACCCCTTTGAGTTTAATAGCCGGACCGGTGGATGCAAAACTGGGACAGGGCGGACTGTCTAGAATGGATTTTGCCAATTTTTCTATGATCAAGCGCAATATTAACCGCTTGATCGCCCTGGTAGATCAGCTGCTTCATTTGGCGAGGTTGGAAAAAGGTAATTTAAAATTAAAAATAGCTAAAGGGGATCTGGGCCTCTTTTTAGGTATGTTGGTGGCAACTTTTAAATACAGGGCAACCGTTAAAAGAGTGGATTACAGAATAGAAATAGACTGCATCCCCAATGCATGGTTCGATGAGGATGCCCTGGAGAAAATAATTACCAACCTGCTCTCCAATGCCTTTAAATATGTCAATGAGGGAGGGGTGTGCCGTTTTTCTGCATACAATAAACAGGGAAAGTTGCATTTAAGTGTTAGGAATTCTGTTGAGGATTTTTCTCAGGTTGATCTGGATCGGTTGTTTACCCGCTTTTATCAGCAAGATGAATATTCGGAAGGGGCGGGTATTGGTTTGTCTCTGGTTAAGGAGTTGGTAAGATTATATCAGGGCAACATTGCGGTTGAAATGGAAGACGGTGGTATTATCCATTTTATGGGAGTACTTCCTATGGCTGAAGAA
>CAXAVP010000001.1:0-45560 GCA_963972175.1 uncultured Arenibacter sp. | reverse complement strand
TATTAAGTACATAGGTCAATAGATTTAACCGCGCATTCTTTTTGCTGCTTTTACATTCCAGCCTATTGTTTATTATTTCCCAATCCTCCATAGGAATACTCCAAAAATCCTGGCCTATCCAGATTCGTTCATTTAGGCGCTCAAAATTAATTTCTGCGGAGATTGGAACTGTTGGTTTATTGTTTTCTTTTAATAACTCTTTTTGGCGGAGTATATTAGGGAAAGGGTGGGCCATTATAGGAATGGCCCACCCTGCTTTTTGAATAAATTTTCTTCTTTTTAAGCTCATATGCTTTGTAAGTTTAGTTTCCCAATTTAGGATTTACGTTCACCTCCGATTCTGGAATTGGCCAAACGTCATCCACTCCTTCACGGAAATTTTTAGTGGTAACATACCATCTGGATTGGGCGTCTATTTTCTTGGAGGTGGTGGGATACAAGGTAGAATTTGGGAAGGGAGCGCCCCAAAAATCCCCAACCAATACTTCGTCACCAATTTCCCATCTAAATATATCCCATAATCGCTGACCTTCCAAAGCTAATTCAATTCTTCTTTCATTTCGTAAAATGGGCCTTAAGGCTTCCACATCGGTTTCGGTTATGGGAGGCAGGCCTACAGAGGCCCTACCCCTAACAGCATTTATGGTAAGGTCCAATAATTCCTGGGTTATTGGGTTCCCAGCTTCTAGTTCCGCTTCCAAATAACTAAGCAATACTTCGGCATACCTAATAATTGGAATATTACCTCCATAGTCGGACCTCAAATTGCCACTAAAAGATTCATCAAAGAATTTTCGTAATCCATATCCAGTTCTAGTAGCCTGTTTGGAATAGGTTAATTGATCTACAGATCCAGTGGAATCGGGATGACAATCATAGGTCTTACCGGCAAAGGTTGATCCGTCCCATATAAAGTTATATCTAAATCTTGGATCCCTATTGGCTCCCATATCAGAATAGTCGAATCGGGGATCGTCATAGGACAATGGCGTTCCATCATCAAAACCGTAGGCATCGGCCAAGCTTCCCAAGGGGTTTACTATGTGCCAGCCTGAAGCTACTGCAGGGTAGGCGTGCTGTGGTAGTGCATTTCCAGCCTGTCCACCAAAATATTGGGAACTAAATATATTTTCACTACTGCCCTCATTGGCTGGAGTAAAGAGGGATTTATAATCCGGGTCAATGATATTATCACCCGCATCTATAATTTGTTTGTATACCTGTGACGCCTCAGTGAATTTCTTTTCACCTAGGTAAAGTCTTCCCAAGAAAGCCCATGCTGCCTGTTTACTAGCCCTACCAGCTTCACCAGCTTTGAGTTCACCAAAAGTGGGTAATACTGCTGCGGCAGCCTTAAGCTCATTTTCCACAAAAGCTACCAATTCACTTTTGGAAGCTTTGTCCACATTATTCGCCTCATCGGGAGTCAAGGTAGTGGTTACCAAGGGAGCACTGCCCCAAAACTGGGAGATATAAAAATATTGTGTGGCCCTTAGAAACTGAACTTCAGCAGACATCCTATCTATTTTGGCCTGTTCCATTGCTACCTGATCAATATTCTCCAGAAAATCGTTACAGATAGCAATCCGTTTATAGGACCCCTTCCAATATCCGTTTACTACATTGTTATTGGGTAAAAGGGTACCGTTTGTTAAGCGATTCTGGGTAGAGTTATCACCCCTACGGTCATAGGCATTATCGGTTGCAAATTCCATAAAAACAATACCACAATAGGTCCACCAATCTGACGGGACAACCTGTGTCCCATATTCTATAGCTCCCCTATATGCACCCGTAAGGGCAATATTGGCATTGGACTCTGAAGTCCAGAAATTATCCGCGGCAAAAGCGTTACTAGGAAATTGTTCCAGCTCCTTATCGCATGAAACCATAATTCCCAAACTAAGGCTTCCAATGAGAAGGAATCTTAGGAAGCTGGATTTAGATGATTGTTTGTTATATATTTTGAACATGATCTTAAAATTTTAGGTTTATTCCAAAAGTGTAAGTGGTTAAAATGGGGTAATACGCGCCACCCCCTATTATTTCAGGATCCCATCCTTGTCTATAGGAATTAAAGGAATGCAGATTTTCGGCCCCTACATAACATCTTAGGTTATCAATCCCCATGGAATTGGTAAGTGTATTTGGAAAATTATATCCGAGTTGTATGTTCTTTACACGAAGGTAGCCTGAGTTGACAACCCAAAAATCTGAGGTAGCCGTATTGGCCGAGCCACTGTTGGTCAGCACTTCCAGTCTTGGATACTCTGGGTAACGGACAGGATTTTCCGGATCAAACCTACCTTCCATTTGCCAACGTTGTATATTGCCTAGATTAAAAAATGCATAACCGGCATAACCGTCCAATTGTCCTTTAACCTCAGCTGTTCCTTGAAGCAAAACGGACAAGTCAAAATTCTTATAGTTAAACCCCAGATTGGCGCCAAAAGTATATTTTGGGATCCTACTGTCCAAATAAGTACGGTCATAGGTAGGATCTACCTTGCCATCGGGAACTCCGTCCGGGCCACTAATATCTTTGTACCTAAGGTCTCCAGCCTGAGCTGTTGGGTTTACGGCGGTCATATCGGGCCAACTGCCTACTTCACCATCGTTTAAAAAGACACCATCGGTCTTATAACCGTAGTACATTTGCATGGGATAGCCTATAAATAGGTTTGATCCGTTACCTACTAAACCGTTAGGCTGCTCTACATTACCCAATCCCAAGGTAATAACTTCATTATTGATAATAGAGAAATTTGCGTTTATTGAATATCCGAAATCCCCTTTGTTTCCACGATATCCAAGATCAAATTCCCAACCAGTATTTTTTACTTCACCGGTATTGGTTTCACTTATGCCTACGCCTAAAACAGAGGAAACACTGGCAGAAGGCTTAAACAATACATCGGTGGTGTTTCTGTTAAAATAGGTGGTGTTAAAACTTAGCCTGCCATCAAAGAAACCGGATTCGATCCCTATATCCGTGGTCTGGGTAGATTCCCATTTAATATTGGCATCCTTATAATTGGCATATGCCGCTCCTGTGGCAAGTCCACCTCCCAAAGAGTAATCCCTGCCGGAGGCCAAAACAGTTTGGTATGGATAGTTTCCAATATTCTGATTTCCCAAAATACCCCAGGATGCCTTGAGTTTTAAATTGGACATCCAAGACACTTGCTCCATAAAAGGTTCTTGTGAAATACGCCAGCCCAGAGCAGCAGATGGGAAAAAGGCGTACTTATTATTTTCGGGAAAACGGGAAGACCCGTCATATCGAATGGTAGCTTCAAACAAATACTTCTCGTTAATACTATACTTTAGACGTGAGAAAAATGATTGTAAGGCCCATTCCGCATCATAGCCCCCGGATTGCTGATTTTCTGCGCTCCCAAGATCCATTACGGTATAATCATTACTGGCAAAATCCTGACGGTAGCCGTTAAATAAGGATAATTCTTCATTTTCGAAAGAGTATCCTGCCAAGAGACTAAAATCATGGGAACCAAATTCTTTGGTATACTCTCCTGTGAACTGCATAGTCTTAAAAATAGTCTTGTTGCTATATTGATTCAGGTAGGATTGTCCTAAGAACACCTCTTCGTTCAATCTTTGTGAGGCCAAATAGGAACGCTGCTCATCTAGGGTGAAGTTATATCCCCCTATAGCAGAAAATATTAGATCATCATTGGGTTTCCAGTCCAATTTCAGGTTTACCCCTACTCTGGTGGTTGGATTGTTTAAGTAGGATTGGGAGTCCAACCAAGCAACTGGTGTTCCTCCGCTTTCAGGTCCAATGCCATAATTACCTTGGGAATCCCGTCCTAAAAAAGTGGCAGGATAGCGCACGGCATTTTGAACCAATTGATCTAGAAATCCCCCCCCTTTATTTGCCGTTGCCTGTGGTTCTTTACGTTCTTCCAAAGCGCCGAAGAACCTAGTGTTCAATTCAAATTTTTCACCCAATTTATTATTGAGGTTCATTCGAAAGTTATAGCGGTTAAAGCTATTTTTAGGTACAATACCTTGTTGATCCATAAAACCTGCGGATACATAATATTTATTTCTCTCATCACCTCCATTTACAGTAAGGGTATGGGAGGTTTGGATTCCGTTTTCAGAGAATAGGTCTTCCAGGAATCTGGTATTCGGATAATTGTCAAGATCATTTTGGGCCCTATATCGCTCAATGTCCTCAGCGCTAAAGCTATTACTCCCCGAAGCAATGTTATACATCTCGGCATATTCCCAGGAGTTGACAAAATCAGGAAGTTCAGTGGCTTCATTGACACCAATATAACTGTTATAGCTAATAGAAAACTTCTTGTTGCTACCACTTTTGGTTGTGATCAATATTACTCCGTTGGCCGATCTAGCACCGTAGATGGCTGCGGAGGAAGCGTCCTTTAAAACGGAAATTGATGCGATATCGTCCGGGTTGATATCGTTCAGGGTACCGGCAATACCGTCAATGAGAACCAGTGCATTTGGAGTGGCCCCAAAAGAACCTACTCCCCTAACGCGTATATCCCCGCCACTTTGTCCAGGTCTTCCTGTTCTCTGTATTACCGTAACCCCTGGCATTTGTCCTGTTATGGCTTGGGAAGCCTGGGTTACGGGTCTGTTTTCTATGTCTTTGGATGACACTTGAGAAATGGAACCAATTACATTGACCTTCTTTTGGGTACCATATCCCACTACTACAACTTCATCCAATCCTGCGGCACTCTCCTCAAGAGTAATGCTAAGGGTGGTCTGCCCGGAAATTGGAATTTCCTTAGTGGAAAATCCGATGTAGGAAACAACCAAAACAGCTTCGGAACTGGTTAGTTCCAGTGTGAAATTTCCGTCAAAATCGGTCTGGGTACCATTGGTAGTGCCTTTTTCAACTACACTGGCTCCCGGGAGCGACATACCTGTTTCATCCAAAACCGTACCTGATATAGTAGGTTGTTGCGTTTCATTATTTTTCTCCAGGCCACTGCCTTGGTCAGTTTTTTGATCTTTGCCTTCTATCGGTTTTAAGGCAATTTGTTTATCCAACACCTTATAGCCAATATTGGTTCCGCTAAATACACGTTCCAATATTTTTTTTACCGTAACCCTTTTTACCTTTACGGTTACTTTACGTTCCAAGTCAACTTCTTTGGTGTCCACAAAGAATTTAAACGCTGTTTTCGACTCAATTTCATTCAGTACATCATAAACACTAACATCTTCTAAATTCAGATCTATTTTTGTGTTTTGGGAATAGGTATTTCCCTTTACTTGAAAGAGTGCTACTATTACTAATAGAGTGGTTAATTTCATTTTTAAATCGAATCGCCATGACCAACCACTACGATTCCGTGGTTTGTTAGTTTTTTTCATAATTTAGTAAAACATTTTTGGTGGTTAATTTTCTTTAATCACTGTATCTACCAGAAAATGCTCGCAACATTTTCTGGTTTTTTTTAAAGTGGATTTTGTAAGCCTTTTAATTTTCAATTCATTTGGTTTGAGTTAGTTGATTAATTAATTATTATGTTGTTTTCGTTAATTACATATTCTATAGCATAGATTTCTTTTAATGTCTGGAATACTTGCTCTATACTTTCCACATCAAAAACCGCATTATAGGTTTTTTCCTCTAAAATTTTATTATGGTTTACGATAGATACATTATAGTGTCTCTCTAACTTTTTGCGCATGACCTTGAAAGGGGTATTTCTAAAAATAAGTCGTCCTTGCGTCCAACTGGTATATATAGTTGTATCTACTTCTTCTATTTGGGTTTTTTTTGATTTTGGGTTCCAAACCCCTTTACTACCGGGCTCCAGAAATACTGCATCTTCTACATTATAGTCGCTCATATTTTCATGCAATGCAACAGACCCTTCAACCAAGACGGTGTTAACATCATCCTCTTCGGGGTAGGAAGAAACGTTAAATTTAGTGCCAAGCACCCGCACATTTAAGTCGTTTACCCTTACTACAAAGGGATGGGAGGCATCTTTGGTAACCTCAAAAAATGCTTCCCCACTGAGAAAAACCTGCCTTTTGGTACTATTGGTAAACTTTACTGGATATTTTATGGAACTCCCGGCATTTAGATGAATCCTTGTTCCATCGGAGAGTACTAGTTTAAACGACTTTCCATAGGGAATGGACAGTTCGTTATAAATGGGTTTGGAATGAATAGCTTTAACGGATTCTTCCCTATAGTTTAAGACTCTCCCTTGTTGCCTACCTACGACTATTCCGTTTTGCTCTATTATGTCACGTTCCTCCTGATCTGTTATTGTTTCTATGCTTCCATCACCCATTTTAAGGATAATCGCATTTTTATCCAATACCAGCACTTCTGAAGGTATATTTGGTTCTGTTAAGAGCCATCCAATGGATGCTATGAGAAGGAAGATTGCAGCATATTTTAGAAACCCTAAAAAATAATTGGAGGGTTTGCCCTTGTCCAATTTTTCCTCCTGTAAAAGCCAAGCTTTTTCGAGATCTTCGTCGTTTTTAGCTTCCAAGGCATAGGACTGTTTAAATTGAATAAATGCCCTTTTATTTTCAGGAGAACGATCTATCCATTGAAAGATCAATGCAATTTCTTCCTCTGAAGCCTTACCGGAAAAATATTTTGAAATTAAATCGTAATCCATTAATTGGAATTTAGTATTCCAATTAAGTACACCTAAAAAGTAATATACCCTATATTAATTTCTTACTTTTTTTACAGAAAACGTAAAATACAATATATTAATATTAGGTAAACGTAATTTGATAGGCGTAATTTAAGGAATTTGGTAGCCCTGGTTATATTGGCTTCAACGGCTTTTATGGTGATTCCCAGCTCTTCGGCTATTTCTTTATTTTTTTTATTCTCCAATCGCTTTTTTACAAACACCTGCTTGCACTTATTTGGTAATTCTTCGATCGACTTTTCAATGTGGTGCTCTAATTCCGAAAGGGTAAGGAAATCAAACTGCATGGAGTTCAATATTTCTATATGTAAGGAACACTCCCTATCGTGCAGGGTTTTGGATCTATATTTTTGAACCACTTTCTGATGCCTAAGAAGATTTAAGCAATCGGTCTTGGCAGACCTGTATAAAAAGGCTTTGACCCCATTAATTTTTTGTACTTTTTCCCGGTTCTCCCATAACTTAATAAAGGCATCTTGCGCTACACTACGGGCTTTATCTTCATCGCCTATAAATTGAATACAAAATCCAACCAAATTGTTAAAATGTTGCTTAAAGATAAACTCAAATGCACGACGGTTACCTTCCTTGAATTGATGAAAGCGCAATGCAGCCAAACTTAAAAGCTTTTTATCCATATGATTGGTAATTACACAAATTTAGTTAAGTATAAATGTAATTATTGGATATAAATATACATTTTTTTATTAAATGTATAATGTACATATAAAAAAATGCTTTGGTTATGACCTATTCTTATCATATTTAAAAATGATCCTAATTAGGGAGGTGCTTCACTTATCATTGAGTTTCAGATATAGGTGTCCTGCTACACTTTTGTATGAAGGAACCATAAGGGTAATAGCCTTTTAAACTTAAAAGACAATTTAAGAATATAGGTATGGGTTGTATTAGGGAGTAATAGAAATAGCCCAGACTTAGTTTTATATATAAAATACAAGTCTGGGCTGATCAATAAAGGGGGATTGAGTTGTTTTACGCTGGAATTTGTCCCTAGTAAAAACGGCTGTAGTTAGATCTTCTTCTCTCTTTAAAACGGGAGATATCAAAAACCAGAAACAGCTCCAGGGAACTGGGTATAAATTGTTTTGCTTCGGCCCCAAATGGCAGTCTATAGTTGAGACCAAATTCAAAGGTCTCCAGGGTAAGACTTGTGGCGAAGCCAATTTCAGAAAAAGAGGCATTTTCCATAAAGTTAACATGTTCATTGACACCTATGCTGAAGTTGCCAAGAATAACATCTTGATAAAAGTCCAGTCTGGTATTGGGACCTTGCACCGATACCGCGTTGAATAAATACAAATAAGAGTACTCTGGCAACTTGGCCTGTCCGTATTTATTTATATCCAACTCATAACCAAACTGACCGGAAACCAACATATTCAAATTAACATTATTTTCACTTTGTCTAGAGGATATTTTAGGCCTATTAAGATGCTTAAGCGATAGCCCAAAAAGCATATTGGTGTCGTTATGAATTAATACGGAAGCTCCTAAATCCAAGTATCCAATATTTTCTGATGCAGTAATGGGGTCTATGGTATTGGCACTTATCTGCCCGGTAAATATATTTATTTGATCCTGAAAGGTAAGATTGTTGAAATCATACCTATAATTACTATATCCGGCCGTTATGCCTGGATACAAAATCCAATCGTTGGGAAGTACCAGTTTATACATATAACTCAAAGCTGCCGAGGTGTAATTATAGCCAGAATTGTTTAAATTATTATTGAACAGGTCCAACCCCAATTGAAAGTTGTATTCCTCAAAAGCCGTGGAGCCAAACGCATATTTGTGCTGGGATTCCGTACCTTGACTTTGACTGGCGAACTCTGCCAATACCCCTATTCGGGTTTTGTCCTTAAAGGCATGAAAACTGGGATTTAAGGAAGCGGGAACCTTACTGAGATTATGAACAAATTTCTCCTGGGCTGAAGCCCCCAAAGAAATTATAATAAGTAGAAGGAATATTATATTTTGTTTTTTCATTACTATCTCAATATTGAGGCTTCGCCAGTTTTGGTGATTTGATTATTGTCTTTCGTAGTCCCTACAAACAAGTAGCGGAAGGATTTGTTTTTATAGGGTTTTCCAGAGCTGTAGGTACCGTTCCATCCCCAGTTCACAGGCATATCATCGTAGTCGTAGGCAACACTATAGACCAGGCCTCCCCACATATCATATATTTGGAAGGTAAAAGAGGCCATTCCCGTAAATTCACCTTGGAAATAATCGTTGATACCATCTGCATTGGCAGAGAAAACGTTGGGAAACATTACATCATATCCATTGCCAATTTGTACACTTTCTTCCATGGTTTTACTACAACCTTGTTCATTGTACAAGGTTAGGGATACATCAAATGTCCCAGGGTAGCTGTACTTATGGGCTACTAGGATTCCGTCTGTTTCCGGATCTACATTGATTATTGGGCTGCCATCTCCAAAGTCCCACGAAGCAGCTGTATATCCTTCTTCGGATGCAATACTGAACCTTATGTCTTCTTTTGCCAATAACAGTCCTGTAATCTCATACTCTTCAGAACTGTAAGTAAAGGATGGATCGTTAACTCCCGAACTGATCGGCATTGTAAATCCGCATCCTTGATCGTTTACCACATTAAGGGAAGCACTTTCTATAGGGTTGGCTATTTGAATGGAATAGGTGTCCGTTCCTGTTTTAACAGATGGCATAAGTTCATTGTTATAGTAAAAACTCAATTCACCTCCATGGCTATTAAAAAGGGTTACGGAAATACTTCCAGGATTCCCCAAGCATAGGGCCTCGTCCAAGTAGGGACCATCAACCAGCTTTAAGGATTCCGTTTTATTCAAGGTAATGACCTCTTGATGGTAATAGGAAGGATCTTCCTTGGTACATCCGTTAATATTACTTGTAACCGTAAGTCTATAACGTCCTTCTTCCAATCCACTTAATTGGGTTACATTTTGTCCCATGGATGTAAAGACAGGATCTGGATTATCGGCTGTTCCTGCTACTTCCTTTTCCCATAAGATGTTATAAGGCCTTAAGCCTCCATTGATAGCTATTGAGATGGACCCATCTGCTGTGGCTCCACAGCTTACAAGCTCTATGTCCTTGCTTACTGCAATAGGGTCATAGGTAGTGTTAAAGGTAAACGCTATAGGTTCGGAAAAACAATTGTTGCTATCACTTACAGTAAGCCAATAGGTACCTGGAACCGCATCAAAACTAGTGATATCCTGTGCAACGAAATTATTGGGACCGCTCCAATCGTATAAATAATAGGGGGCATTGTTTCCATCTATGTACGGATTCCCTCCTGTAACTTGGGCGGTGTCCAATGTAAATGAGTAGTTAGTCTCACAAGGAGCAATGGTAAAAGATTGGGTGCCCATATATCCAAGTGCTTCATAACGGTCCATGGTAAAGGTTTGAACAACACACTGATTGGCATCGGTTATATCAATAACATGACTGTCATTGGAAAGTGATCCTATAGTAGTCTGTGTTTCACTGAAGAAAACTGGAGTGCCATTGTCTACAGCATATTGGTAAGGGGCTGTACCGCCTGTAACGCTAAAGGTAAAGGACCTGCCATTGCTGGAATCAACACAGCTTGCGTTTCCGGTATCTACTTCTGTTGCGCTAAATACTTCTGGCGCTTTTATGTTAAAAGTCTGGCTAACGGTACAGGGGCTATTGGGATCACTATTGGTATCTGTAACGATTACTTCGTAGCTACCCCTACCCAAATTGGTAAGATTGGTGCTATTGGTTGTAAAGCTGGTGCCGTTCTTATACCAGTTTATTTGTATTTGGCTGCTGGGATCAGAACTTATTTGTATGCTAATCTCTGCATTGGTATCACCGGCACACTGTAACTGTTCGTTTGTTATCTGCACACTACTAATTTCCAAGACAGCTTTGGAGGCAACATTGGCGGTATAGGTTGTAGAACAACCAATTTGATCTGTTACATACAATTCATAAACACCGGGAGCCAGGTTGCTAATATTCTCAGTAGAATAACTAACATTGTCAGGACCTGTCCAATTAAAGCTATAGGGAGGGTAACCACCGGTTACTGTCGTGGCCCCAATATTTAAACTAATACTACCATTATTTTGACCAAAACAGCTGGCGTTTTCTACTACTACGGACGACTCATCAAACTGAAGGCCCATGGGCAGGGTTACGGCTTCTGTTACCGATTGCCCACAACTGGCATCTTTAATGCTTATGGTATAAGTAGCCCCTCCTGTTAAATTGGTGTAGGTAATATTAGGATTATTGGATGTCTGCTCTAAGGTAGTCCCGTTTGGTCTTGTAAGGGTAAAGGTAAACGGTGCTATTCCCCCAGTACTGGATGCGGAAATTGCGGTATTACAGGTGTCCCCAATATTTAGGGTCAGTTCCTCTGGTTCCGTAACGATAAATGGGGAGGATGTTGTTCCGCAGAATTCATTATATACGGTTAGTTGATAGGCTCCGGCGCTTAGGTTACTGATACTAAGGCTAGAGGCTGAAAAACTAGTGTCTCCAATTTTTGTCCATTCATATGTATTGGCAACGCCATTGGGTTGGGTAACCACATTGGAGGCACTGGCATTGGGATCACTTCCCGTGCTTACATAGGCGGTAAAGGCAATGCCTTCAATTTTTGCGGTCAATAGTAGCTCATTAAAATTAGCGTTTGCAATAACCGGGCTAAGGTCAGCTCCTGTTGCCGAATTAATTTTCTGTGAAAGGGCTGCAGCCACCTCGTTATTGTCCTGAGGTTGATTAAGGCCGTTTAAGGTTACTTGATGCTCATATTCCTTACCGTCTATTATTACTGTATAGGTATTGTCTAATTGGGGAGTTCCATAAAAGGAAATGGTATTGATCTGCTTTTGTGCCGAATTACCGCCAGTAATCCTTTCATTTGGAATTATAATGCTTCCATCATTGCCACTAAAACAACTTACATTGGTAATGTCATTGGCAATGATAGCCTCGTTATCTATGATTGGGTAAGGAATTACAGTAACGAGTTTTGGGGATGTTTCGTCTGTACAGGCCACTCCGTTAATAGTACTGGTAACCACCCTTTTAAAGTAGGTGGACGTTGTTAAGGTACTGGGTGGGGTGTAATTTGGCTCTGTGGCACCTGCTACCGCCGAATAGCTCTGATTATCCGGGGAAGACCACCATTGATAACTGAGAACACCAGCTCCTGAGGCCGACTCCAGCTCTACTATAGCATCAGGCTGACTCCCTTCGCAAACCGATTGATTATCTGTAATCTCCCCGGCATTAACATAATTAAGCGTTACTTTTACAGGGTTGGTTTCCACTACACAGGTTTGATCTATTAGGGTGGTCCTTGTGATGGTTCTCTTATAATAGAGGGTCTCTGTAGGAATAGGTGGCGTATAGGAGGCCGTATGTATTTCAAGGTCGGTCCAAATATTCCCATCAGTAGAGGAATACCAGTCGTATGTTTGATCGGGATAGGTACTGCTACCATTTACGGTCAAGGCTGCAGGTACCGTTCCTTCACAAATTGTTTGATCATTGGTCAAGGTGCCAGGCAAAATTTGATCTGCCACCTCTACTACTATCGTATTACTGTCTTCGGAACACACCACATTATTCAATGTAGAAGATGTGGTCCTTTTAAAATACGTGGTAGGGAAGTCGCCCGCTTCCGGGTCATAGGTACTGTTCACCGCTCCATTGATAATGCCCCAGTTACTGTTGTCCACAGAGGAATACCATTGGTATTTTAGCACTCCTTCGGCAGTACCACTCTGAGTATTTCCCAATATCCTAGGGTCATCCCCGTAACATATTTTTTGATCCCCGGAGATAGCACCACCGTCTACATCATTGACATATATTCCAATTACATTACTCTGTGTATAGTCGGGATCACATACATTGCCGTCAACCGTAGCTTGGTAGTCCCTCCTATAATATTTATCGGCTGTAAAAGCGGTTCCAGGTGTATAGGTTGCATTGGTTGCTCCGTTTATTTCGGTAAAGGTAGTTCCATCGTTGGATTCGTACCATTGAAAAGTTAAATAAGGAAGTCCTTCTATTGCACTGGGGTTTCCTAGCGTTGGGGCCATGGAGTTATAACAAAGAGTTATAGAATTCCCTAGATTTCTGGCCTGTGGCACCAAGACCACTACAGGGTTACTGTCCACATTACACTGCACCCCGGAGATGTCTGTATTGGTAGTGGTCCTAATGTAGGTTGTGGTTTCCGTAACGCCGGTGGGCGGGTCATAACTGGTTCCGGTTGCTCCATTAATTTCAACACCATTGGCAGACCATTGATACGTTAGGGTATCATCTCCTGTAGAAGGGTCCAATTCTTCTATTAGGCTTGGGTCGCCACCTTCACAAATAACTTCCTCGTTGGGACTACTAATTTCGCCATTGGGATTTGTGGTACCTATAGTACCCCCCGTGGCATTTCCTCCATTGATAATTTCCAAAACGTTACTAGTAACACTACAGGACTGTCCATTTAATGTAGAAGTGGTAATTCTTCTATAGTAGTTATCCTGGGTTACCGCAGGTGGGTCATAATACATATTGGTAGCGCCAGGGATATCGGTAAAAATTGTATTGTCATCTGATATTTGCCACTGATAGCTAAGATCACCTGATGCTATTAGGGTGAAGTTGGAACTAAATGGTTGTGGATCCCCACCATTACATACTTCGGTACTTCCCCAATCTCCAGAGACAAAGGTAATTTTGTGATTGATTGCGTCGTCAAATTTGTTTAGATATACAATGACCGCTGTTGTCACCGCCTCACAAGTAATACTTTGTAAGCTGGCTGTAGCCTTTCTTCTGTAATAGGTTTCAAGTTCGCCATTGTTAACAGGAGTGTAGGTAGCCTGATTGGAACCAGCTATATCGGTCCAAGTATTTCCATCTGGAGAACTCTGCCATGTATAGCTTATAGAACCATTGGAGCTGGCATCGGCAGCACTGGTTATAGGGGAAACGTTGTCCGTACCACAAACAGTTTGTGTCTGGGAAATGGCACCTTCAGATAGGGATATCAGGGTAACCAAAGTTGGTGTACTGGAAGCCTCACAGCTGTTCCCATTGCTAGTCTGTGTAACATTTCTTCTAAAATAGGTGGATGCCGAAAGACCATTGGAAAAGCTTAGGGTTTCTCCTGTTTCCCCTGTCAATGGGGAGTAATTAATATTATCTGTAGAGGCATACCATTGAAAGTTAATTCCCGGTCCGCTTGGGGTGCCGTTGGCTACGCTGATGGTGCCTGGGGCTTCATCTTCACAAACCACTTGGTCCTCGGAACCATCCCCTCCAGTTATTGTAGCTGCAACGGTAATAGTTACTTCATTGGTATATTCCGTACATACCTTGCCGTTTAGGGTACTGCTGTCCAATCTCCTATATTTTGTAGAAGTTGCGATCACTCCTGGAGTATAAGTAGCTCCGGTAGCTGAAGGTATCGTGTTCCAGCTGGCACCATTATCTGTGGAAGATTCCCAAGAATAGGATAGACTACCTGCTGCCAAGGTATTGTTGATGTTTATTATCGTTGCGGGGTTACTCCCTGCACAAACATCTTGGTTGTTCCCAATGGTACCCTGATTAATACTGTTTACAAAAACAGTGCTCACTGTTGAGTTTTGGATACAGACCTTTGCATTATTGGTTATAATTGTTTGTCTTCTGTATTGTGTTGTACTTGTTGGGGCATTGGCAAAACTCAAAACATCACCGGTTTCCCCGTTAATATTGGTAAATGTGCCTGTAGTTTTGGATTGCCATTGGTAGCTTATGTTGGGGCCTATAGGGGTTCCATTATCCACGGTTATGGAATTTGGAATTTCTCCTTCGCAAATCGTCTGGTCCAAACTGGCGTTACCTCCGTAAATTTCATCAAGAACGGTAACCTGGATTTCATTGGTATAATCAGAACAGCTAAACCCGTTTAAAAGTATATTGTCCTGTCTTCTAAAGCTAGTGGATTGGGTTAAGGCCGTGGCTTGGTAATCTGCGTTAGTGGCACCTGATATGGCAACCCAATTGCTGCCATCCAATTGTTCCCATTGATAGGAAATGGTTCCCGATCCGGTAGCATTGTTGCTGGAAGTAAAAATACTTGGTGCTTCGTTATAACAAATGGTTTGCTCGCCAGCAATACTCCCAACCACAAAATTGGTATGTGTTATGGTGGCCACAGAACTTACACCTTGGCAGCTTGCCCCGGAAACGGTGGTAACCCTCCTAAATTCCGCTATGCCCGGATATATATTTCCGCTTGCGTTATAAGTGCCTTGTGTGGCTCCAGTGATATCTTCCCAATTATCCCCGTTTCTTTTTTGCCATTGGTAGGTACCGTTATTTTCACCGTTGTTTACAGTAAGTAATTGCAACTCATCCAATGAACATATATTTTGGTCTGCAGCAGTACCTCCCACTACTGTGGCATTTACCAATATGGTTACTGCAGCTGTTTCTTTGAAGCAGCTAAAACCGTTCAGCACATTGGTAATTCTTCTTTTGAAAGAAGTAGTCACGGATAGTGCTGGGGGTTGATAAAAATTAGCTGTTGCACCGTCAATAGGTTCCCAAGGTCCGGAATCGTTTTTATACCACTGGTAAGTGTTTTCACCGGCAGGGGTTATGGCCACATCTCCAGATGTACTCAATTGCTGGGGAATTTCGGTGGCACAAACATTTTGGCCCGTACCTTCGGTAATGCTTCCTGGGTATATTTCATTGACCGTAATGGTGGCTGTAGAACTTGTTTGGGTACATACCTCCCCGTTAATGGTAAAGGTGGTTAAACGACGGTATTTATTAATACCATTGGCAATACTAGGCTTGTCTATTACGAGAATTTCGGTATCGGAATTTGGAATGGCCGTCCAGCTTCCATTTTCTTCTTTTTCCCACTCAAATGTTCTGCTTTGGGTTATATTGGAACCTGTTACACTAATGTTTTGTAAATCGGATTTATCACATACTTGCTGATCTACGCCTGTACCTCCAAGTAGTTGTTCGAAGCTTACAGTTGCTATATCTTGATTATCCCCTACCCCATTAACACCATCTGGATTGCCATCCAACACATATTTAAAAAGGCCGTCCGTTGTATTGGCACCCGTTTGAAGTTGTATGCTAACATTTTCTATGGTAAGCGCATCTAAAGAAGCCTGGGCTGTGGTGGTAATAGAGATTTGCAATCTAGTAGCGTCGCCGGGATCTTGGGTGACACTTGCGCTACTGATATCGGTTCCCGTTTCGGAGATGCTAGCTGCATTGATCTCAAAATTGGAAGGCGCCTGAATATAAAAGGTAAAGCTACCTGTAGCAAAATCTGTTGCAACTGTTTCGGATAATAGCAGGTTTCCCAAACTTAATTGGGTTTGCGGTATATCTGAACCACAGGAATAAAAATTACTATTCTGCAAACTGGTTGAAACCTGAGCAGAACCTAACCAAGTGCCAAAACAAAACAACAAGGTGAATAGGACCAGCTTAGCGGTAAATTTTATCATGATATGCCCCTTTTAGGTAATAATTGGATTATAAAACAGTACTGTTTTTCCTTATTTTGTAGGAAAGATCCTATAACGAGTTAGACCCTTAAAATATTGTGCCCTTTTCCAATTAAATGAACGGTATGTCACAATTTTGTTGTGTAAGTGTATTTATCTGTGGTATAAGCAAGTTTCTAAAGGCTTTTTCTTCAGCTATTTTTGGTTGGTTTTAGCATTGGAAACTCCATATTGTATACTTAATATTTTTTTGATATAAACAACAGCTGACGTCTACTTGGACAATGTAATTAATGGAGCTATAAAGTATTTTTTCAGGTCATAAATCTAGTTTTAACATGAGTTGTCTAAGCGAGTTACATCATATCAATGCCTGTAGCCTTTTACTATTATGTTTAGGGTTTTATGGCTTATACTAGAATTTAATTTCTATCATACACATATAAATTGTTAACAAAACCTTAAATTTAGATGAATTTTCCTACATTAATATAATATTTTACCTAGTTTATAGGTTATAAACTAGGGCATTCCTAAACCCAAGTATATAATAATATAACAATTGCTTAAAGACCCTACGGATAGAAGTCTATTTTTAGCTTGATTATACATCTGATAAGAATTTCTAAGTGGAGTTTTTAGTAGCAATAACGAAATAGAAACAACTAAAGCAAATAGAAACAAAAGCATTGGTCCCTCATATATTATACTTTAATCCCAAAGCATGAAAAATATCTTAACCTACGATTTGGTATTGCTAGTTGATGATGATAGTGTTATAAATCTTGTACATCATCATATTATTAAGCGAACTGGCATTGCCAAAGAGATTAAAATATTCCTGAATCCCTTAGAGGCCCTATTGGAGCTACGTAGAAAATTGGATGATAACGATATCAAAATATTGATTCTATTGGATATCAACATGCCCGAAATGGATGGATTTGAATTCTTGGACAAAGCCAATGCTTTGGCTAAAGAGGGAAAAGTATTTGATTTGTTAATGATAACCTCTTCTATAGATTATGAGGATATGGCCAAGGGAAATTCCCATCCTTTGATAAATCAATATATAACCAAGCCATTGAAATATAACGAGATAATAAATTTTGTTCATAATAGTTCCCGATTAACGCCTGCATCGCAATAGAAACCCTAAAACAATGATCTATATGGACATTGTTCATAGCTATTGTTTTTTTGTAAGCTATCCATTCATGACAATACCCAAGTTATGAATATAAACGATATAAATGGAAATTAACTCCCTTAAGGAAAATGCTTCCTTCGGCAAAATAAGAAGGTCTATCATTAGCAGTTTTGCACTAACCTTCGTTTTTGCAATATTGTTGGCAATTGGTATAAACTTAACCACCAATCTGCGGGAATACGAGTCTAGTATCATCAACTTAGCCGGTAGACAGCGAATGCTAAGCCAGAAAATAGCAAAAAGTATTTACTATCTACAAACCAGTGAACAAAATCAAATTGAAATATCGGAAGATGTAGCATTGTGGAGTGCCGTTCATAGAGGGTTCCAAAATGGCAATGAGGCCCTTAATATCCCAAAAATAGAAAATAAAACTGTAGACAGTATTCTTAGGGCGATTGCACCCTACCAAGAAAATATCCAATTAATTTCAAAGCAGTTAAACTTAGCAAATTTAAGTAAAGCTGAATTAAGAGAGTTAAGTATTTGGGAACGGAAATACTTGGCCGGAATGGATCAAATGGTTGGGGCCCTACAATTGCATATTGATAATACAATAGGCAATCTTACCTATGTACTAGGTATTTTAACCTTTTTGTTCTTAATCTTCATATGGTTGTTATATCATTTTTTTATCAAACGTATTATCGATTCCGTTGGAGTGCTTTCAAAAAACATGGAAAGTCAATCCAGACATTTGGCATCTATACTGGAGAATACTTCGGACCGTATTTGGACCGTGGATAAAAACTATACGCTCATCGCCTATAATTCGGTATTCGCAAAAGGCAGGTTGGATGATGGTGGTATTGCCCCTATCAAGGGCGAGAATGTATTGGAGGCGGGATATTTCTTGGAAAATAAATCCAAGACCAAAGACTACTACGATAGGGTTCTGTCGGGAACTAGCTTTTTAACTGAAGTTGAGATTGAAAAAGAGGGAAGGAAAATATTTTATGAGCTATCGTTTAACCCTATAATTGATGATCATGGGCTAATTGTTGGGTGTAGTGTTTATCAACGTGATATCACCAAGCGAATTAGAGCCATGGAGGAATTAAAGGAAAGTGAAAGTTCGTTAAAGGAGGCACAGAGAATTGCCAATATAGGAAACTGGGAATGGGATATTAAAAACAATGAAATTAAGTGGTCCGATCAGTTATATAGTATATTTGGAAAGGACCAAAAAACATTTACGCCTACTTATGAAGCCCTCTTGGAGCTCATTCATCCAGAGGACAGGGAAAATTTTGATAACAATGTGCAGTATAGCTTAGAAAATCGTGAAGAGCCGGACATTTCCCATAAAATTATTTTAGAAGATGGGCATTTACGTCATGTGCATCAAAAGGGAAAATTATTTCTTGATAAAAACAATACTGTAGTAAGAATGGCAGGTACTACCCAGGATATTAGCATTATGGAAAATGCCAGGGAACGTATTCTTCAACAATATCGTGAGCTTCAGAACTTTGTATATATTATTTCCCATAATATCAGGGGGCCTATTTCTACCCTTCTCAGCTTAATAGACCTGTTGGAACACAATGATAACAGGGATCACAAGGATATAATAATGTTGATGGGCAATACCGTAAAAAAATTGGATGGTACCATTAAAGACCTTAACCATTCCTTGACACTAAAAAATATTGCTACGATCGACTTTGAGCAGGTAGACCTCAAGGGGGTTATGGAAGATATTCTCATTCTAATTTCCGATGAAATTGACAAATACCACACTACAATTGAATTTGATTTTGCCAAGGCCCCTACTGCCTTTGGCATGAAACGTTATTTTTCCAATATATTTTATCATCTAATAATGAATTCAATAAAGCATAGGTCCCCAGAGCGTGATCCGCATATCGTAATCTATTCCAATACAACCCCAATAGGTGGCATCCAGATTGTTTTATCGGACAATGGTCAGGGTATGGAATTGAATGAGGAAAGAAGAAAAAAAATCTTTAATATGTACGGTAAGTTAAGTGGAAGTACCCAGGGTAAGGGTATTGGTCTATACTTAGTAAAGACCCAAGTAGAGACCATGAACGGTTCTATTGAAGTGGAGAGCAAAAGTGGAGAGGGTAGTATTTTCACTATCAATCTATTGCTAAACGCCATGGAAAAGAAGCTTTTGGCACATTGAAATTCTACAAAATTGCCCAATAATTAAATTATTTCCAGTTTCATTTTTAAAAATTGGGATTTTGGTGTGGCACAAACAGGGCAGGGATACCCTTCGGAAACATCTTTAAAAGGCGTGCCACTGGGTATTTTCCCCTTCGCATCCCCGTACTGCCCATTCTAGACCGTGATACACGAAGTGCATTGGTAGACTTCCCTTTTTAGGTTAAGTTTATCATTCTTGAAACTTTCCGTTTTCTTTATCCCAGCTTTCCCCAATTGTCCAAAGTATTTTCTACTTATTTGGGAAGAATTGATCGCGGAAGGTTTTGAAACTGGACAGGCCCATGGAAAATCCCTTAGGACCGTGAAGAGTTGTGTAGGTTCAACTTGGTGTCGCTATGGCATGGATGAGAGTGTTACCTTTGCCATAGATATGGAGAGCCGTTACAAGGGAATTAGATCACCCCACAAAATTAAAGGAGGTGTGTCGGGTTGTATACGGGAATGTGCCGAGGCCAGGAACAAGGATTTTGGATTTATAGCTGCAGAAGGTGGCAGGAAGGTTTATGTATGTGATTATGGTGGGGCCAACCCCAAATACGCCCAACTATTGACCGAAAAAGTGGACAAAGCAACAGCGGCCCAATATGTAGTTCGTTTCCTAATGTATTATATCCAAACAGCACCTCCCCTAACCCGTAAAGCTGCCTGGTTAGAAAAATTGGATGGTGGAATAGATTATGTGAAGGAAGTGGTTATCAATGATTGCCTGGAAATTGCCGAGGAGTTGGATCAGGGCATGCAAAATTTGGTGGATACATACAAATGCGAATGGAAAGAGGCCGTTGAGAATCCAGAAATAAGGGCTAGATACACTCATTTTGTTAATTCCGAAGAACAGGATGATACTATTGAATTTGTTTCCTTAAGAGAACAAAAAATGCCCAAGGCTTGGGGCTGATAGTTCCCCAAAACACTTTAAATGAGATTTTTTCTAAAAAAAAAGATTGTCCAACCCCAGGACCCCTTATTGTGGCTCCTATTAAAATAAAAAACATGATACCTAACTTAAATATATACCAATCTGTAGAGGCAGATCAGGTGAGCATCTGGTTCAAGGCTGCTCCAGTGACCAAATTTCCAGCAAATGGTGGGGCCTCTAAAAAATATTAAGGACAAACAAATTGCCGTTTTCAACCATAGCAGGGAAAATACTTGGTATGCCTGTCAAAATCTATGTCCCCATAAAATGGAAATGGTGCTTTCCCACGGCCTAATTGGGGAAGATAGTGGAGAGCCCAAAGTAGCCCGTACGTTGCATAAAAAATTATTTTCCTTAAAAACAGGCAAGCACTTCATTGGTGATTTAAGTCCCATTGCCACTTATCCGATTAAAATAGAGGGTGGCTTTGTTTATATTGGTTTTTCTGAATAGCTTTGGAGAAAAACCAACATAATTATGGCTAAAGACAAACTTAAAAATGCCTTTCGTCTATTTGATGCGGCAAATGAAGAAGACACCAATATTGAAGTTTGGGAAGGAAAAGAGTATCCCAAAGAATTGTTGTACGCAATAAGAATGACCAATAAATTAAACAGTTTTACCCCTGAGGCCTCTGAAGCATTGCAGCTTACTGCAAGGTGCCAGCATATTAGGAGATGGGAGATACCTAGGGAATCTTACGAGATGAACAGGGCAGGATATCTTAAATGGCGACAGGATCTTAAAAAGTTTCATGCAGAAATTGCTAGCGATATTCTTAAGGAAGCGGGTTATGGCCAAGATATGATAGACCAAGTTGCATTTTTGTTGGAGAAAAAGCAACTTAAAAAGAATTCGGAAACTCAAACTTTGGAAGATGTAATCTGTCTTGTTTTTTTGGAATTTTACTTTGAACCTTTTTCCCATAAATATCCGGAGGAAAAACTATTGGACATTCTGCAAAAAACGTGGCGGAAAATGTCGGAAAAAGGGCAGCAGGCCGCTTTAAAACTTCCGCTATCCAAGGAATCCCGTGAATTGATTGAAAAGGCTCTTAAAGAATAGTTAGATCTATTTACCTTTTGAGGTTAGGGAAATGAACAACAATAATATGATTTCACCATTGGATACCACCACCTTTTTAAGGGTTAGAAAATGGTATCTGTTGGCATTGGCGACCATTGCCCTAACTATTATAATCGCCCAAATCCTGATTCAACATCATTTAAACTCCCAATTGGATGATTTTCGCGAAATTAATGTGGCGGGTAGACAAGGGCTTTTAGTCAAAAATTGACCAAAGAGGTGCTATTGTTAAAAGAAACCGATGGCATTGTACAGTGGAATTTGGTACTCAGCCAACTAAGGGAAACATTGGTCACATGGAAAAAATCGCATCAGGCACTCCAGTTTGGGGATCTCGATTTTGGAATTCCCAAAGGAGATAATAATGAGATAT
This sequence comes from uncultured Arenibacter sp., assembly GCA_963972175.1. Taxonomy (GTDB): domain Bacteria; phylum Bacteroidota; class Bacteroidia; order Flavobacteriales; family Flavobacteriaceae; genus Arenibacter. The sequence goes on along the minus strand of CAXAVP010000001.1, from coordinate 23,533 downwards.
AGGCGCTATTTAAAAAATTAGACTCGTACCATAACAATATGGTGGGAGCGGTAGAGCGCATTTTAGCGAATACAGATCAAAATGCCCTTCCCAACCAGACAGATGTTAATATTCTGCTGCGAAACGAAAGGGATTTTTTAAGTGTGATGGATACTATCGTTAATAAATACGATTCCTTTAGTGAAACCCAGTTGAAAAACTTAAAGTATAAAGCGTATTTCTTATTGGGTTTCTCTTTGTTGATTTTGTTGCTGGAAATACTGTTCATTTTTAAACCGCTTTCCCTGCAAATCAGGAATACCATAAAAAAATTAATTATAGCGCAGAGAACATCCGAAGAAAATAATTAGGAAATAAAAAAACTGTACCAGGAAAAAGAAAAGTCCTTACAGGAATTACAGGAGTTAAACTTTGTTATAGACAATGCCGCACTGTTTGCAAGTACCAAACAGGATGGTAAAGTAGTTTTTATCAGTAAAAAATTCAATGAGCTATTGGGGCATGATAATGATCAGCACCTTAATAAACCATTATACGAAATACTTACGACCGATGAGGGGCAGCAGCAATACCTCATGGAAATATTAAAGAGTAACAGGAAAAATATTAGATAGGAAGAAATAAGGACAAAAACAACTAAAGGAGAAGCACTGTGGCTTGACTTGTCCATTATTCCAATGCATCAAACCGGCAGGCCACAATCTATACTTATTCTTTGCTCTGACATTACCGAACGCAAGCAAAATCAATTAAAAGTTGCGGAATTGACCAAGCAGAATTACGAGGAAACTATGCGGCAAAAACAACTGCAGGCCAGTCAAATTGTAGAGGGTCAGGAAGAGGAACGCAAGCGTATTGCCAAGGATATTCACCATGGAATTGGCCAGATGCTAACGGCCTTAAAGTTCAATATAGAATCTATCAACTTGGAAAACAAGGAAAAAACAGCCGAAAAGATAGAATACATAAAAGGTTTGGCCAGTGACCTTATCAAGGGAGTGCGCACCGCAACCTTTAATCTTACCCCTCCAGAACTTAGTGATCACGGTATTTTTCCGGCCCTGCAAAAAATGACTGCTGAACTTTCCAAGTTAACGGGAAAAAATATTATTTGAAAATAGAACCGAAGATAATATTGGATTTACCTCTTTAGCGGAAACCAATATCTATAGGGTTGTACAAGAGGCTGTGAACAATGCTATAAAATATGCAGATGTCAATTATATTTTGGTGGCCTTGAACTATAATGTTAATGTGCTAAGTTTGGCGGTAGATGACTATGGCAAAGGTTTTGATGATTCAATACTAAATAAGGTGCCAAAAAATAATAGTGAAGGGGGCATGGGGCTATTTTTTATGAAGGAGCGAATAAATTACATCAATGGACGTTTGTTTATTAATTCTATTCCAGGGGAAAGACTATGTTTAAATCCCATTACATCGCTGGTTGCCCAACCATCTTTTTTTATGTTCCGGCAAGTACATGGTAATGGTGTCGTTTTTAAAGTCGGTATTCATATTCAGGATATCCTTTTGAACCCTTAATTTATAGGTAAAGCTTGGGTCCTTAAACTCTGTTTTCTCCTCATAGTAACCCTTACTGCAAAAAGTTTCCATCTCCGTTTTGGTAAGTCGGTAGCGTATAGAATTACCGTTAATCCTTATTTTCATGTGTACAATTATTCATGCATTTTCCCATTGGGCCAATACATCAGCTAATGTAAGTTACTTTTAAATTTGTAGAATGGGTTCCAAACATTTAACCCCCCATCTGCCTTGGTTGTCCAATATTTGTCTTGTAGTTTATGGTGACCCTAGTGCCTTTACCTGGCGATGGAAAGGAGCTTCTTCTTGTACTGGAAAAAGATTTTGTCTGCCTTGATGAGATTATTGAAGACCAATCCGATAATTACCCCAATCCCTTATTGGAGAAAAAGAAATAGAAGTGTCTAAACAGGGAAAGGAGCAACTTGACTCTTTTTGTATTTGTTAATTTGAGGGTGTTTATAGTATACGGCAGTCTGCAGATTTGATAGAGAAATACCTGAAATAAAATGAGTGCTGCTGAACATGGCTACAGTCTAAGTCCCGTATATAATATAGATTTACTGAAGTAAAGATCAGATTACCAGCATTTTATGCAGAGAGGTGCTTCCAGTTTTTCTTAATGGTTCCTCCCTATTCTTAAACCTGCAACTCCTCCTCTATTTTAAGTGTTTTGTACACTTCATCAAGAATTTTCATTTTATCGGTGAGGACAATTAAAGTGTCTTCGTCCTCTATTTTGGTAGAACCGCTAGGGGTAATGTATTTATCACCTCTTTTGATCATGGCTATAATAGCATTCTTTGGAAACCCAAGTTCCACTATTTTTTTATTGGCGGCAAAACAGTGCGAACCTACGGAGATTTCCCTCATAATGGTTTTGGGATTGTCGGATAACAAAAGATCGGTCGGGTTTAATTTTTTAGCTTTTTCCGGTATGGCCACACCTAACCATTTTGCAACGACCGATAGTGTAGTACCTTGAATTAAAATGGAGGTAACCGAAATAAAGAAAACTATATTGAATATAATGTCTGCTTTTTCTATCCCCGCCAATAGGGGATAGGTGGCAAAAACAATAGGAACTGCTCCGCGCAAACCTACCCATGAAATATAAAAACGCCTCCTCAGCCTCATTTTGAAAAACATTAGGCTTATAAAAACCCCTACTGGTCTGGCTACAACTATCAAGAACAATGAAATTAAGAGGCCTATTCCCATATAAGGGATAATGTGGGTGGGAAAAACAAGCAGTCCCAAGGTTAGGAACAACACTATTTGCATTAACCAGGCGAGACCGTCGAACATTTTTAAGATGGTCTTTTTGTGTATCAAATCTTGGTTGCCCAAATACACGGCACAAATATATAAGGCTAAAAATCCATTGCCCCCTACAAAATCTGTAGCAGAGAAGGTTATAAACATTAAAGCAATGACCAAAACAGGATATAGTCCTTCAAAGCCTAGACTAATTCTGTTGATCACTAATTTGCTTAATTTTCCAAAAGCAAAGCCGCCAGCGGCTCCTAATGCCATTTGTTGTATAAATAAGGGTATAATGGAATATACACTTTTGTCCTGATGGATTACCAAGGTTAAAAATGCCAACGTGAGTACATAAGCCATAGGATCATTACTTCCGCTTTCCAATTCCAGGGTTGGTCTTAAATTAGTTCTAAGGGCCAAACTCTTGGACCTAAGTATGGAGAATACGGCAGCGGCATCGGTAGAGGATACAATAGACCCCAACAGCATACTCTCGTAAATAGTGAAGTCGGTTACGAACCAAACGAATGTTCCAAGTGATAAGGCTGTTAGCAAAACCCCCAAGGTAGATAGTAATAGTCCCTCCCTTAGGATGGGTTTAACCGAACTCCAATTGGTATCCAAGCCACCTGAAAATAGAATAAAATTTAAGGATACAATTCCTATGAATTGGGCTAGTTTTGGATCATCAAAACGTATACCGCCAATACCATCGGACCCTGCCAGCATACCTATTGCTAGAAAGAGCAACAAGGTTGGCACCCCAAACTTATATGAAGTTTTACCGACTACTATGCTTATAAATAGCAAAATGGAGCCAACCAATAATATGTTTTCTATAGTTAAATTCATAGTTATAAGGAAAATAGGTTATTGCAAAAATAATGGTTCTTGCTATTGGTTTTACTTTAAAATTAATCTTGTGTTCATGTAATTGGGAATCATTCCATTTGGCCTTACAAAGTAAGACATGAACTATATTATTGGTATTAAAAAAAATTCAATATTATTAATATGCCTTATCTAGAGTTTTAGCAATAGTCGTTGATATTGCTCTAAAAAATGACAAACGTATTTTATGTGGATCACAGGGCACATAGAGGTGGTTAATGTAAAGAGGGCTATTTTATGTTGGTTTTCCGGTTTACAAAATCAACCAAAAGCGGAAAGGCTGGTTCCGTCATACCATGGCCATAACCATCCATTTCGTATAGGGTTACATCTGGGTGTCCGTTAACCTTCATCATTCTATAAAAATAGGCGTTCTCTTCATAACGCCCTAGCATTTCCTTTTCACGGTCGCCTGTTATCAATAAAATTGGTGGAGCGTTATCCCTAACATGGTACAAGGGGGCCCATTTATCAATTAGAGGTCGTTCTCCCGGTATACCTTGCTCTTTCCTTATTGTAAAATGGGTAATGGTATGGCCGCTAAATGGTATTATACCAGCTACTTGGTCCGAGTCCAAATTGTGCTTTTGGAGTCGACTTTTATCCATAATGGACATTAACGCAAGGTAGCCTCCGGCTGAATGTCCGGAGACAAATATGGCATCGGGATCGCCATTATAACGTGCAATATTTTTAAATACCCATGCAATGGCAGCAGTGGCATCGGCAATACAGGTTTCTGCCGTTACCGTGGGAGAAAGCCTGTACCCTACTCCTACTACGCAAAACCCTTTATTTTTTAACGCCAAGGGAATTTCCTTCTGCCCTGAGGTTAATCCGCCCCCATGAAACCAAATAATCACTGGCACCTTGGAGTCAACCTCCGGATAGTAAACATCCAAAAGGTTTTTTTCTTTCATATAACTGGTCTGGTCAGAAGTTTGGGCATCGTAGTAAAACAGGTTATCAAATGTGCTGTACTGTACAGTCTGAGCATGATTGCATAGCGGTAAAACCGCTAGAATAAGAAAAAGAGTAACCCTGAGCATTGTGTTTTAAAATTATAGTTATGTAATATGCTGTACAAGATACAGGAATAATTATCTTTTTTCGGTAAACTACCTCGGGGCAAGTCCACAAGGCATTGAAAGGAACCTTATTTTAAATTCCGACGCTAGCGCCGGAGTACCTGCCTGCGACCAGCAGATTCAAATCTCGATTATCGAGTAAAATGTTACAAGTCATTTACGGCTACCTAAAAATACATTCCCCTGTGGTACTTTAATTTATTTTAGAGAATGGGCTTTTATATCTTAAAGGTAGGTTTATCTAGGATTCATGTGGCTCAGGTGTTGTGCTTTTTATTTAACATAACTAATTTTAGCCTTTGCATTGGTTTTTACTCATGGCATTTGGTAGTAATTGTATAGCTCCTCCTATTCATTGGAACAGGTCTTGCCATTATTTTTGATGGCTAAATAAAAATCAGGATAAAAGGAATTATAGAAAAAACCAATCGCTAACTTTTACTGTGTTTCCGATAAAATTTAGGGAGTATGTCTGCAACAACAAACCTTATATTTGTTACGAGGCTATTTGCCTTCGAAGGATTTGGCTTAATACATATAGAAAGGTGTAAATGTTATGTAAAGAACCTTGGCCCGGCAGTAATGACTACCTATAATCGCGATATTGGTAAGGGTTAAAGTATAGGTTGATGCTAGTTTTGTTGTTGGGTGTTAAATTGAATTAAAATTGAAGTGTTAAATAGTATATATCAATAATCTGTATACCAGTTTATTGACAAGTTTAATATGAATTAAAACTTTAATTTTTTATTTGTTGTTTTAGTAAGCTTTGTAGGGGCAATATTCTTTGACTGAAGCTTTGGAAACTGAACTATGTTCTTATTTTTATGATTTTATAATTGCCAATTCAATGGCACAAAATATTACATATGAAAATAGTTGTTCTTGATGGGCATACCTTAAACCCGGGAGATTTAAGTTGGGAAAAATTAAAACGAATAGGGGATTTGACGGTTAATGATAGAACCCAATTCAACAATGAAGTTATCATTGAAGCTATTGGGGATGCGGAAATAATATTCACCAACAAGACCCCTTTGCCCAAGGAGGTACTGACCAAGGTTCCCAATGTGAAGTATATTGGGGTATTGGCAACAGGTTATAATGTAGTAGATATAGAAGCGGCAAAAGATCTGGGGATTACTGTCACCAATATACCAAGTTATGGCACTACTGCCGTTGCCCAGATGACCATGGCCTTACTTTTGGAAATGTGCCATCACGTAGGGGAACATAATAGAGCGGTGCATGCTGGGGAATGGTCTAGGAGCAAGGATTTTTGTTTTTGGAACTATCCTCTTATAGAATTGGAAGGTAAAACTATGGGTATCATTGGTTTTGGAAGAATAGGACAGGCAACTGCAAAATTAGCATTCGCTTTTGGTATGACGGTAATAACCTCAGGGAGCAGTAGTAAACCTGAATCACTGCTTGGCGAGGTTAAGCAGGTAGACATGGATGAACTCTTGGCAACTTCCGATGTCATCAGTCTACACTGTCCACTTACCCCTGAGACAGAAGGTATAATCAATGCTTCCAATATTGCAAAAATGAAGGATGGTACCATGCTGATAAATACCTCTAGGGGACAATTGATAGTAGAACAGGATTTAAAGGAGGCATTGGACAAGGGTAAAATAAGTTGGGCTGCCGTAGATGTGGTTTCCAAAGAACCCATAGACAGCAATAATGTATTGCTTAAGGCCGATAATTGTATTATTACCCCTCATATTGCCTGGGCACCCGAAGAGTCGCGAGAGCGACTTTTAAATACGGCTATTGAAAATTTGGAATCCTATTTGAAAGGGAATCCTATAAATGTGGTAAATAAATAATATTTTGCTTTTATCCGCTACGCTGTTATGTCATGAAGCAAAGAATATGATAGGCACCTCTTATTAGGCGATTCTGTAACTGAAGAATATCATTAACCAATGAATTATAACCATGGAAGAAAATAACAGTAAAATCTCTGGCAGGAGAAAATTTTTGATAAAATCTGGGTTGGCCGCAGTGGCTGTTCCGTTCACGCAAATTTCCTGTCAACAATCAAAAGATAAGGTAGTAGAAACAGAAAGTGAAGACTCCTTCGAATTTGCATTTTTAACTGATATCCATATTAAACCTGAAATGCATGCACCCAAAGGTTTTCAAATGGCCATAGATAAGGTAAATGAGTTGAACCCTGATTTTGTTATTACGGGAGGTGATCTTGTTTATGATACCATGCGGGGCAATTACAAACAAAGCGAATCGCTATTTACCTTGTACAAGGAAATGAGCAGGGGATTTAACATGCCGGTTTACAACTGTATAGGCAACCATGATCTATTTGCAATTTATGAAGAAAGTCCAGAATCTGAAGATCACCCAGATTACAAATACGGTATGTGGGAAAGGCATTTTGGCAAGACATACTATTCCTTTGATCATAAGGGTTGGCACTTTATTACCCTAAATTCCTTGGAGGTCACCGAGAATAAAAGATATAAGGGCTTTTTTCATCAGGAGCAGTTAGAGTGGTTAAAGGAGGATATTGCCAAAGTGGACAAATCTACCCCAATAATTATTACCACCCATATTCCAATGATATGTACCTATATCCAATTAAACGGAGGGTCTGGGAGCAGGTCCGTTGCCAATGCTTCGGAGGTTTTTAAAATTTTGGAAAACCACAACCTTAAATTGGTCTTACAGGGGCATATTCATTGGAAAGAATACGGCTTTGTAAATGATAGGTTTCACTTTTTAACCGGTGGATCCATCGCCGGGAACGGTTGGAAAGGTAGAAGGCACAATACAAAGGAAGGATTTGTAAAAATTAAGGTAAGCGGAAATGATTTTTCTTGGGAATACATTGATCATGGTTGGGAGGCAGAAAGACTTAAAATGGCCAACAAAGGTGTTTAGTGTTACCAAACATTGCCTATACCATTTTTTGGTATAGATTTGTTTGTATGAATATAATACCAATAGCCAATCCATCCTGTATTTTGACGGGCATTGATTTTAGTGGTCTGAAAGTAACAAAGCTAGAAATGGAAAAGGAGGGCCAGGCTTATGAAGCATGCTCATATGAGTTGGGTCCGTTGAAGGTAAGGGCGAGGCGATCCAAAATTACCCCTAAAAAATGTGGACAATTTGTTACTGTCTGGAAAAGAGATAAAAATGGACAAACAGCGCCTTTTGAAGATTCGGACAGAATAGATTTATTGGTAATTACCTCCTGCCAAGACTCTTTTTTGGGGCAATTTATTTTTCCTAAAAGTGTCCTGGTTGAAAAGGGAATTATTGCGTCTAGTAATAAAAAGGGGAAACGTGGTTTTCGCGTATATCCACCATGGTCCAAAACCAGGAACAAGACAGCTCAAAGTACCCAGATGTGGCAAAAGGACTACTTTATAGCCCTTGAGAACGATTTTGGAACCAATGATAATATAGTAAAGTCGCTTTTTGGACATAAAGAGGATTAGATATATTATGAATATTTCCTAGTTAATCACCCCATACAGCCATTACCTGCTTTCTTTTCGCAATACCTCCAAAGGCGGACTTTTTATAACTCCCCTGCTATTTAGGAGGCCAATTGTTAAAACAAGAATGGTTATACTAGGGAACAGTACCAAAAAGGGAAAACTAGATGGCGTAAAGGTAGTTTCAAATACCCACCAAGCTAGAAGCTGGCTGCTTACCAAGGATAATAGTATACCCGAAAGTCCTCCTAAAACCCCCAAATACAGATATTCCAAGGCTACTATTTTCAATATTTGTTTGGTTTTGGCACCTATTGTCCTTAGTAGTACGCTTTCCCTTAAACGCTGATATTTACTGGTTCTTACCGCACCCAATAGCACAATAATACCGGTAAGAATGCTAAAAAATGCCATAAAATTAATGATCCAGGAAATTTTGTTCAATAAGCCTTCAATAACCGATAATATCTGCCTTAAATCCAATATGGAAACATTGGGAAAGGCCTTGACCAATTCGCGTTGCAGGGATGCAGAATCTTCCTCATTGGCGACCTTTGTGGTAAGCACCCTAAATTGAGGGGCTTCCTCTAAAATGCCCAAGGGAAAAACAATTGAAAAATTAGGTTGCATCCTCCCCCAATCTACAGCCCTTATACTGCCTACAATCGTGTTCAGATTTAATCCCTGTACGTTAAAGGTTAACTTATCCCCTACTTCCACCTTGGCATCCCTGGCAAAATTATCACTTATAGAAATTGGTATGGACACCCATTTACCTGAACTCAGCTTTTCAGAGGAAATAAGGCTATCCCTATAGGTAACCCTAAATTCATGATTTAAAATCCAGTTACGAATATTGGTGGTAGAATCCTTTCTAATAGTGTTCACTTCAATTCCATTAATACTATGGACCCGCATGGTAACTATGGGGATATCACTTAAAACAGGGATGCCTTTATCTTGAATAGTATTGGTAATGGCCTCCTTCTGTCCTGTTTGGACATCCAGGAGAATCATATTGGGGCTATTGTTTTGCTGTCCTAGAGACGACTTCGCCAACAGAAAATCTTTGGTAAAATAGAGGGTGCTAATTAAAAATGTCCCAATACCTATGGCGAGAACCAAGGTCAAGGTTTGATTGTTGGGCCTAAAAAGGTTTAATAAACTATGTCTTGCCCCAAAACTCCAAGAGGTGGGGAAATACTTCTTTATTAACTTCATTACTCCAGATGCCACCCCTGTAAGAATGGAAAAAGTAACAATTATTCCTGCCATAAAGGAAAGTGAATACTTCCAATTCTTTAGCAATAAAAAAGAGAATAGCAGTAGGAAAATAAAAATTCCTCCCATCACTATCAATGCCCATTTTTTAGATTTCGTTCTTGTCACTTCCTGTACCCTCAAGGCCTGTAAAGGTGAGACGTATAAGGTGCTGGTCAATGGGTATAGGGCAAATAGGACAGACATAAATAATCCCAGTAGTAGCCCCATAACAATAGCTTGTGGCGCTATATACAATTGTATGTCTACAGGAAGCAGTCCCTCAAGTAGTAGCGGGAACAGTTGTTGTAGAACCAGTCCAAAAACAGTACCAACAAAACCACCCAACAAGCCAAGTGCTGCTATTTGCAGAAGAAAGATCAAAAAGGTTTGTTTTTTGGTTGCACCAAGGCACTTTAAAACGGCAACAGATCTCAACTTCCCTTTAATGTATATATTTATAGCGCTGGCTATCCCTACACACCCTAGCAATAAAGCTATAAAACCTACTAGGTTTAAGAATTTTCCAAAATTGGTGTATCTACGGCCCAAACTGGCACTCGTTGAAGTGTGGGTGTCCAAATCTGCTCCCTCTGCATCCAATTGTGGGTCTAAAATCTTATCCAATTCCTTAAGATCCGTATCGGGCTTGGCCACAAAATAAAACTCGTATTCCAGCCTACTTCCCTTTTGGATCAATCCTGTTTTTTCAACAAATTGATAGGGTATCAATACAGGAGGTGCCACGGAACTTAAAATGCCCGAGCTTCCTGGTATTGAATTCAATGCTCCTGCTATGGGAAAGGTAATGTCCCCTACTTTTATACTATCCCCTACTTTTAGGTCATATTGTACCATTACCGTAGCGTCTACCAACGCGGCATCTTGTGCCTGAAAAGTAGAAGCAGCTGAAGCTGGGGAGGTTTCCAGACTCCCATAGAACGGAAAGGGGCCTTGCATTCCCCTAACCTGCACTAGTTTGGATTCCCCAGAGCGAGGAAATGCCGCCATAGAAGGAAATTTTATTTCCTTGGCATCGGCGCCTCCAAGTGAGTCCATGATTTCCTGCACCCTGGCATTGGGCGGATTTTTACTGTCCACAATATAATCGGCACCCATTAAGGATTTGGACTGTGTATTTATATTTTTTTTCAGATTGTCTCCAAAGGATTGTATAGACACCACGGCTGCTATACCCATGGTTATGGAGGCCATAAAAAGCATTAATTTTCGGCTACTGGCCTTACCGTCCCGCCAGGCCATTTTTAATAGCCATCGGAATCCGGTCAGGGAAGGGCGTTCTTTATTTATCACAGTACGGCCGTTTTTTGATTGGCAATAATTCTACCACCTTTTAAGCTTAGAATATGCTGGGTCATTTCGGCCAATTCCAGGTCGTGGGTTACAATAATCAAAGTTGTTCCTGCATCGGCATTTAATTGAAACAGCAGTTGAATAACCTTCTCTCCGGTCTCTGCGTCCAAATTACCGGTAGGCTCGTCGGCAAAAAGAACGGAAGGGTTATTGGAAAAAGCTCTGGCCAATGCCACCCGTTGTTGTTCTCCCCCGGATAGTTGGGAAGGGTAATGGTGAAATCGATCTTCCAGTTCTACCTTGACCAAGAGTTCCATTGCTTTTTTTATGGCGTTTTTATCCCCTCGTAATTCCAACGGGATGGCTACGTTTTCCAGAGCGGTAAGGGTTGGCAATAGCTGAAAATCTTGGAACACAAAACCAATATGCTTATTCCTTAAAACAGCTCTTTCATCCTCATTTAGGCTACCAATTTCCGTACCACACAATGATACCGTACCGGAATCTGGCTGGTCCAAACCAGCACAAAGTCCCAACAAGGTGGTTTTTCCGCTACCGGAAGGTCCAACAATGGAAAAGGTGGCCCCTTCTTCCACATCAAAGGAAATATCTTCCAATACGGTGAGTTTTTTAGATCCACTGGTATAGACCTTCCCTAAATTATGAACGTTTAATATCTTTGCCATAAATTTATAAATTGAAACTTTTCACAAAAGATCAAAATAAGAAAATCATTTTGATTTTAAACCAATATCAGATGCGAACCCTGTTAAACTTTTGCTATTTATTTTTGATTTTATTCGCATCCTGCGGCAATTTGTCCAATAAAAAGATTGATCCGGATAACAAGGAAGTTAATGGCAGTTTCAAAAAAGAACAGTTAACCACATCCAAAAAGGTAATCATGTTCTTTGGAAATAGCCTAACTGCAGGAATGGGGCTCGACCCCAATGAAGCTTTCCCAGCCTTGATACAACAAAAAATAGATTCTATGGGCTTGGCGTATCAAGTCGTGAATGCAGGTCTAAGTGGGGAGACTACTGCAAGTGGCAAGAATAGGGTTAGTTGGGTACTAAACGAAAATGTAGATCTTTTTGTTTTGGAATTGGGTGCCAATGATGGGTTAAGGGGTATTCCTCTAGAAGAAACAAGAAGCAACTTGCAGGATATTATAGATGTAGTTAAACAAAAAAGGCCCAATGCAGCCATTGTTCTAGCCGGAATGCAGATTCCGCCCAATCTGGGCAAGGAATACACAACTACATTTAGGGAGATATTTCCAACATTGGCCCAAAAGAATAAAATAGGACTGATCCCTTTTCTACTTGAGGATGTAGCTGGTAATCCAGAATTGAACCAAGCAGACGGTATTCATCCTACAGCAGAAGGCCAGAAAATTATAGCCAATAATATCTGGCCTATCATTCTTAAGGCCATTAAATAGTTTTCCAACGAATAGCCTATTGTTTTACATTTATTTAAGCCTATAAGTTAATCCCAAAAAAAGCTATAACTTTACCAGGTTCGCCATGCTGTAATGCCCAAGTGTTATTGGGACGGAACTATTGAATAACACGCGTTGGTGATTGGAATCGATAGAGGTTCAGGTATCTTGGTTGTCTTTGGTCTTTAGTTTTGGAAAGCGAGGTCAAGAGAAACCATTTACATTTGGCAATCTTAAAGAATCAGTAGCATTAATGTTCAGACATCAGGGAAAAAACCGAACAGCCAAACACAATCTGCGAATTGCTACTCTTTTATCGTTTGTTGCCGGTATAGTCAACGTTACGGGTTTTTTATCCCTGCAAAAACTTACTACTAATGTGACCGGCCATTTTGCTTTTTTTATTGAGGAAGTATTTAAATGGGAACTTTGGGGTGGCAGTGTTTATTTGTTTTATATACTTTCCTTTCTTTTTGGATCTTTTGTTTCCAGTATGCTCATAGAACTTACCTATAGGGGCAAAAAGTTCAATATCTATGTATTACCAGCTATGTTGGAAATAGGGACGCTTTTGCTCATTGCGATATTGGCCGATATTTTATGGATGGCCTCCCCCAATCTAATCGCTTGTTTGCTACTGTTTGCAATGGGGGTGCAAAACTCCTTTGTTACCAGCATATCCAAAGCCGTGGTCCGTACCACCCACCTTACCGGACTTTTTACCGATTTGGGAATTGAATTATCCCACCTAATGTTTCCTAAAAAGTATTTGGATAGGAAAAAGATAGTTTTAACCATAAAACTGCGGCTTTATATTATTTGCTTTTTCTTTTTGGGCGGGATTTCTGGAGGATTTTTTTATTCGCAAATAAAATTCAAGGGACTTATTGTAGCGGCATTACTTTTGGTTATAGGCTTGGTTTATGATCATATAAAATTTAAAGTTCTTTTGGCCAGAAGAAAGTATGCATATAAAAAGACGGTTGGAAAACCATGAAAAGATATTGGGAAATAAAAAAAACAAGGATACCCATCTTTTTGGAGCTTAGGCAAAACGAGCTTATTTTCGCCAATTCTACCCTAGAAACACGACTTTAGCACATTAATCAATATACATTTATGAAAAAGAACAACATTACAATTTTAATTTTTTTATTTGGCTTCCTATCACTTGTCAGTGCCCAGAAAAAGGAAGCTGTATTGGAAACAAAATCCGTTCCTATTTTTAAGGATGGTGAGGCCCAGGTGGTACCTGGATTTAATGATGAAACAATGTGGTTACGTCATGATCTTTGGGTTGAAACTGAATTTGACACGGATGGTGATGGGAAAAAGGATAGAATGCACGTATCAGTCACAAGGCCACAACAAACGGAAACAGAAGGCCTTAAATTACCAGTTATTTATATTAGTAGTCCCTATTTTGCAGGGGTTGCACCTAACTTACAGGATATTTTTTGGGATGTAAGACATGAACTGGGAGCTACTCCAAAGAAGCGTTTGCATCCTGTTGTAACACGAATAGGGGAAAGACCAATAATATCTAATTCCCATATCCAAAAATGGGTGCCTAGGGGGTATATTGTGGTGCACTCCTCTTCCCCTGGTACAGGACTTTCACAAGGGTCACCTACTGTTGGGGGAGACAATGAGTCCTTGGCGCCAAAGGCGGTAATAGACTGGTTGTGCGGTCGTGGAAAGGGCTATACGGAGCCTTATGGCAACGAAAAGGTGAAGGCGTACTGGTCTACCGGTAAAGTTGGTATGACAGGAACCTCCTATAATGGGACCATTCCTTTGGCAGCGGCAACAACGGGAGTCAAAGGCTTGGAGGCTATTATCCCCATTGCTCCCAATACTTCCTACTATCACTACTATCGGTCCAATGGTCTGGTACGTTCACCAGGGGGCTATCTGGGAGAAGATATAGATGTTTTATACGACTTTATACATAGTGGGGATGAGTCCAAACGTGCCTACAGTAATAAGGTGGTTAGGGATACTGAGATGAAAAATGGTATGGATAGGATAACCGGAGATTATAATGATTTTTGGAAAGGTCGGGATTATTTACATGATATGGAGCCTATGAAGGCTGCCTTATTGATGGCACATGGTTTTAATGATTGGAATGTGATGCCAGAGCACAGCTATAGGATCTATAAGGCAGCCAAGGATAAAGGGCTGCCAACCCAGATATATTACCATCAGAATGGACATGGTGGAGAGCCCCCACTAAAGATGATGAACAGATGGTTCACAAGATACCTTCACGGTATTCAAAACGGAGTTGAAGAAGATCCCAAGTCGTGGATCGTACGTGAAAATGACGATAAAAAAAATCCGACGCCCTATGAGGACTACCCTAACCCAGAAGCCTCAGCGGTTACTTTTTATCTACAACAAGGAGCCCCTGAAAAAGGAACTATAAGCCTTCAAAAGAAAATGGGTCAAGGTGTTGAAACCCTAGTTGATAATTTTTCATTTTCCGGAGCAACCTTGGCAAAGGCCGAAAATACGAATCATCGCCTGCTTTATGTTTCGCCTAAGCTTACAGAGGATATTCATCTCTCCGGCACGCCAAAAATAAGTATTTCATTATCTAGTAGTAAGGCTGCGGCCAATTTATCGGTATGGCTGGTTTCCCTGCCTTGGGATGACAGTAAAAATGCAAAGATTACCAACAATATTATTACACGAGGTTGGGCAGATCCGCAGAACCATAGCTCTATTACCAAGGGAGAACCCTTGGTTCCCGGAAAATTTTATGAGGTGTCATTTGATTTAATACCGGATGATCAAATCATACCAAAAGGACAACAGATCGGACTCATGATTTTTTCTACCGATAGGGAATTTACCCTATGGCCGGAACCAGGGACCGAATTATCGGTAGACCTTGATGCCACTACCCTTACGTTGCCAATAGTTGGTGGAGAGGCAGCCTTTAAAGAAGCCTCTGAATAGCTATTTGTCGTAAGGCATTTGGGATAAATTAGTAGTGTAGTTTATTTGAGTAATATATACTCTTACACCTTTACAAATAGAAAACTCCTTTTTCCAGGAATTACACTGGAAAAAGGAGTTTCTTTTATTAGGGAACACTGCCCCTACAACCTCTGTAAATAAAGTGATTTACTTGCTCAGATACATTTTTCGTCTAGAATATAAGTTGTAAAACTCATCGTCTTTTAGACTGTCTACAAACAAAATACTCTCACCTGTACTCTTCATTTCAGGTCCTAAATTCTTATTTACGTTAGGGAATTTATTAAATGAGAATACCGGTTGTTTTATAGCGTACCCTTCCAGTTTAGGATTAAAATTAAAATCCTTAACCTTTTTAGCTCCCAGCATTACTTTGGTAGCATAATTTACATAAGGCTCTTTATAAGCCTTTGCAATAAAAGGTACTGTTCTGGAAGCTCTTGGGTTAGCTTCTATGATGTATACAATATCATCCTTAATAGCAAACTGTATGTTGATTAGCCCAACCGTGTTCAATGCCAAGGCAATTTTCTTGGTATGGTCCTTAATCTGTTGCATTACAAATTCACCTAGGTTAAAGGGTGGCAAAGTTGCATTGGAGTCACCAGAATGGATGCCACATGGTTCAATATGCTCCATTATACCTATAATGTATACATCCTCCCCATCACAAATAGCATCGGCTTCGGCCTCTATGGCTCCGTCCAAATAGTGGTCTAGCAGTAATTTGTTATTGGGTATCTTACGTAATAGGTCCACTACATGAGACTCCAGTTCCTCTTTGTTGATCACAATTTTCATTCCTTGTCCTCCCAAAACGTAGGATGGTCTTACCAATAATGGGAAGTCCAACTCATCCGAAAGTGTTAGGGCTTCATCTGCCGTTTCGGCAACCCCAAATTTTGGGAATGGAATATTGTTCTCTGCCAAGAGATTGGAAAAGCTTCCACGATCTTCGGCCAAATCCAGTGCACTAAAACTGGTTCCAAGGATCTTAATACCGTATTTTTCTAATTTTTCTGCAAGTTTCAGCGCTGTTTGCCCTCCAAGCTGTACTATTACCCCCTCTGGTTTTTCATGTCTAATAATATCGTAGATATGCTCCCAGAATACCGGTTCAAAATAGAGTTTGTCAGAGATGTCAAAATCAGTGGAAACCGTTTCCGGATTACAATTGATCATAATGGTCTCATAACCACATTCCGATGCGGCCAAAACACCGTGTACACAGCAATAATCAAATTCTATTCCCTGGCCTATACGGTTAGGTCCAGAGCCCAAGACTACAATTTTTTTCTTATCGGTTACGACACTATCGTTCTCTACAAATTTATTTCCGTCAGGAGTTTCTATTTCTGCTTCAAAGGTAGAGTAGTAATAAGGAGTCATGGCCTTAAATTCTGCGGCACAGGTATCAACCAATTTGTAGATCCTATTAATGTTCAGGGCTACACGTTTGTTGTATACTTCACTTTCATAACAATCTACCATATGGGCAATTTGCCTATCTGCAAACCCCTTTTGTTTAGCCTCTAAGAGTAAATCTTTGGTAAGCGATTCTATATTGTAGTTGGAAATTTCTTTTTCCAGTTGGTAAAGTTCTTCATATTGCTTTAGGAACCACATGTCAATTTTGGTGATTTCATGGATCCTACTTAGAGGAATGCCCAATTGTATGGCGTCATATATAACAAAAACCCTATCCCAACTAGGTATGGTAAGTTTGCTGATTATTTCATCATAATTGGTGTATCCCTTACCGTCGGCGCCTAGACCATTCCTCTTTATTTCCAAGGATTGGGTAGCTTTGTGCAGTGCTTCCTGGAAAGATCGGCCTATACCCATGACTTCCCCAACAGACTTCATTTGAAGTCCCAAAGTTCTGTCCGAGCCTTCAAATTTATCAAAATTCCAACGCGGTATCTTTACAATCACATAATCTAAAGTAGGCTCAAATAAGGCGGAAGTAGATTTGGTGATCTGGTTGCCCAACTCATCCAAATTATATCCTATTGCCAACTTTGCTGCAATTTTAGCGATGGGGTACCCCGTGGCTTTGGAAGCCAATGCAGATGACCTAGAAACCCTTGGGTTAATTTCTATGGCAATTATATCTTCTTTTTCATCTGGACTAACCGCAAACTGAACGTTACAACCTCCTGCGAAATCACCAATGCTACGCATCATTTTAATGGCCATATCCCGCATCTTCTGGAACGTTTTGTCTGATAAGGTCATGGCTGGGGCTACGGTAATGGAATCCCCGGTATGTATCCCCATTGGGTCCATATTTTCTATAGTACAAATTATGACCACGTTGTCATTCTTGTCCCTAAGCAATTCCAATTCATACTCTTTCCAACCCATTAAGGCCTTATCAATCATCACCTCATGAATTGGGGAGATTTCCAAGCCATGACTAAGGAGTTCGTCAAAATCCTCGGGTTTGTACACTATGGATGCTCCTGCTCCCCCAAGGGTATAGGATGCCCTGATAACCAAAGGAAAACCAAATTCCTGGGCTATTTCCTTACCTTTTAAAAATGATGTGGCAGTAGCCTGTGGCGCCATACCAACACCTATTTTAAGCATTAGTTCACGGAACTTTTCCCGGTCTTCGGTGATGTTGATGGCATCTATATCAACACCAATAATTTTAACATCATAATCTTCCCATATTCCCTTGGTGTCTGCTTCAATACACAAGTTTAGAGCTGTTTGGCCACCCATTGTGGGTAAAACCGCATCTATATTGGGATGAATTTCCAATATCTCTATCAGGGATTTTGTGGTCAAAGGTTTTAAATATACATGATCCGCCATCGTGGGGTCGGTCATGATAGTGGCAGGATTACTATTGATAAGAATTGTTTCTATGCCATCTTCTCTCAATGACCGTAAGGCTTGTGTACCAGAATAATCGAACTCACAGGCCTGACCAATTACGATAGGACCAGAACCAATAATTAAAATAGAATTTAAATCTTTTCTTTTGGGCATGTTACTTTAAATTTACAATATAAAAAAAGGGAATTGGGCAAAAAAAAGGTGCTACTCTGGAAAAAGTAACACCTTGTTATTTTAAAAAAACAATATAATCATTATTTTTTGTGCTTCAGTTCAGAAGATACAGTTAATTTCTTTCTTCCTTTAGCTCTTCTTCTAGCTAGAACCTTTCTTCCATTAACAGAAGCCATACGTTCTCTAAAACCATGTTTGTTTTTTCTCTTCCTTTTTGATGGTTGAAATGTTCTTTTGCTCATCGTAGCGTATTTTTATAGTCAGCTTAAATTTCTTTTTGATATTTTTTTTGAATTTTGCTTTAATCCAGAGCAAAATCCGGGTGCAAATATACAAAGAGTTTTTGCATTGGCAAATCTAATTAAAAAAATATTTTTTTATGACTGCCAGCTGTTAGGCCAATAGGATTTTATTACTTTTGCATGGGCTTAATCAGAATGAATCTTGAACATGACTCGCTTTCTATTTTTGTTGGTTTGCTTCCTTTGCCAAACGGTTGTTTTTGGGCAGACGACATTACAATATCACTTAAAAAAAGGGGATGTCTTTAAGATTAAACAGGATGCCGAACAAAAGATTGTTCAGGAATTGGACGGTGCCACCCACGAGATCATTAACCATATTGATGGCATTCTAGAATTTAAAGTTCTAGAATCGAATGATTTGGGCTACGATGTTGCCTTGACTTTTAAGGATCTAAATCTAAGAATGACTTCCAGTATTCAGGGGGAATTAATGAATGTAAAGGCTAAAGAGGTGAACTCTCAGGACATGCAATCTAAAATATTCAATACCATTTTGGACAATCCCGTAAAAATAGTGTTGGCCAAGAATGGGAACATCCTTAAAGTGGTGGGCGGGGATAGCTTGGTAGCCAAAATGGCCAGGGCTTCTGGTTTGGAGGATGAGTTTTCTATTAATATGATGAAGAAATCCCTGGAAAATGAATTTGGATCTGAGGCCTTATCCAATAGTTATAAGCAAATGACCTTTATTTATCCAGATAAGAAAGTGGAAGTAAATGATCAATGGGAGAATGCCTATGACGGTAAATTAAAAACCGTTAATACTTGGACCTTGGAAAGCTTGGCTGGCAAGGAGGCAAGAATAAGTGGAAAGGCTACGGTATTGATGAATATTAACGACCCTAATACTAGCATGGAACTTAAGGGAGCGCAGACAACCATGATCCTTGCAGATGTTTCTTCGGGCTTTATTACCAACATGACAGTAGAAGGGCAATCCAATGGAGTGTCCTCCATGCCTCAAATGCCGGGACAGGAAATACCAACAACCATAAAATCTAAAGTAACTTACCAATTAATTAACAATTAAATATGTTCAACAAAAATTTAAAATTAGTTATCGCGGCTCTTATTATTGCGTATGCGGTCTATCAATTCATGGAGGGTAATATTGGAAACGGGATTTCCTTGATTCTACTGTCCTCCATATTTATTTTCCTCTATTTTAGGAATGAAATCATCCTTTTGGCCTTTTTAAAGATGCGAAAACAGGATTTGGAAGGAACAAAAAAATGGCTCGATAAAATAAAAAATCCGGATACGGCCCTTACCCAGAAACAGAATGGCTACTATAATTATCTAAATGGTATTATATTTTCGCAGACCAATCTTACCCAGGCTGAGAAATATTTTAAAAAAGCATTGAAGTTTGGTCTTAATATGGATTATGATGTGGCCATGGCCAAGCTAAGTTTGGCGGGTATAGCTATGCAAAAAAGGAGAAAACGGGAAGCCACTACCCTTTTGAACGAAGCTAAAAAGTTGGATAAACAAAATATGTTATCCGAACAGATTAAAATGATGCAGCAGCAATTAAAGAAAATTTAAAATCAGACATTTTAATAAACACAAAAAAAGGACAACATTCCACGAACGTTGTCCTTTTTTTTATGGTTCATATTAAAGTAATGGGGCCCATAGCCTGCTAAACGACTCCTGAAGTTTTCTTTTTATGTTTCTATTCTTCCATCGCTCCAATAAGACTTCATCGCAATCATTAAGGTCTTCATTGAACTGTTCCCGCATCTTGCGGTTTATTCCCTTGTTATAGATCAGTGCATTGATCTCAAAATTCATAGAAAAACTTCTATAGTCCAAATTAGCGGTTCCAATACTGGAAAGCACGTCATCTATAACCAAGGTTTTGGCGTGCACAAAACCTTTGCGATATCTAAATATTTTTATTCCGGACTCTAGGCACTCTTCTATATAGGAGTCGGTTGCATATTGGGCGGCCCATGAATCTGACTCATAGGGCAAAATTACCTTAATGTCCACACCACTTCTAGCGGCTGTTGTAAGGGAGGTTAATATTTGGCTATTGGGTATAAAGTAAGGGGTTGTGATCAGGATGCTTTTATTGGCCGAATTTATGGCACAGAAAATTGCCTCCATAATATTTGCCCAATCGCTATCAGGTCCACTAGAAGCCATTTGCACGGCTATGGGTTCATGGGGATCGGGTTTGTGTTCCGGCAATAATTTGGTATCTATTTCTATATTATCGGCAGCAGCAAAATTCCAACTTAATATAAATGAGGATTGCAAAGCCCCTACTGCCCCACCTTTTATTCGTAAATGGGTATCTCTCCAATATCTTTTGTTGTCAAAACTGTTGTCGTATTTTTGATCTATATTAATTCCGCCTACATAGCCTATAGAAGCATCTATGACCACTATTTTTCTATGGTCCCTATAATTTAATTTACTGGTAGAATTAGAAAATAAAACGGGCATAAAGGGGTAATGCTGCACCCCATTTTTGGAAAGTTTTCTTTTTGATGCAGCAGAAATATCGCTCCCCACATCGTCATATATTAACCTTACACTAACGCCTTCTTGGGCTTTTTTACATAAGATATCTATAATTTCACTGCCCAATCCCTTGTCAAACAAAACAAAATATTCTAGGTGAATATGCTTTTTGGCATTGGCCAGGTCTTTCCTTAAGTACTTAAATTTTTCCTCTCCATTAATAAGGATGTCCACCTCGTTGTCAAAAGTGAGAACAGCCTTTTCATTGTTTCTCATTAGTTGGTATACCTTATATACACCTTCTCCAAAAACCTTTTTTAGGTCCTGTCTTTCCTCTCTATCCAGGCTAAATTTATTGCGCCACCTTTTAAGTCGCTCATTATCTTCAACATACTTTTTTTCAAATATCTTATCCTTTCTGTAGTCCTGTCCAAAGAAATAATATACCAGTAAACCAACAAATGGCAGTGTTGCCAAAACAAAAAGATATGATAAGGTCTTGACCGGATTCTTATTTTTAAGAACGATCAAGACCGAAAAAACGATAACCAATATGTAATTAACTCCTAAAACCAATGACCATAGGTTGTCATTTAGGAAAGTCGTCATTATTTGGATATTTTATAATACCCTTTAACGGGGACCTCAATGATGTATTTCTTTTTGGAGGCGTTGTTAAGGTGTGGCTCCCTTAACCAAGGGTTGTGCCGTTTTAAAATCTTATAATTTATGTCGTATTCCTTGGCAAAATCGGCAAAATTGGCTATAGGCTCGTCAACTTCCACATTAAAGGTTGGTACCGCGGTGTACATATCATCTTTTTCCAAGTGAAATCCGTATTTCTCAGGATCGGAAAGAATTTCTTTAATGGCCAATATTCTAAATACGTATCTGCCAGTTTCTTCTCCCAATAAAAGATCGTAATACCCATCTACCTTTTGGATCCCCATATATTTTCTAATTCCGCCTGCGCCGGCGTTATAGGCCGCCGCCGCCAGGGTCCAGCTTCCAAAGCGCTCCTTGGATTTTTTTAAATACCTGCATGCCACCTCGGTAGATTTTTCTATATGATATCTTTCATCTACATTGGAATTTACTTCTAGGCCGTATTCCCTTCCTGTAGCTTTCATAATCTGCCAAAAACCGGTAGCTCCTGCTGGTGATACTACATTCTGAAGTCCGCTTTCTGCCAATGCCAAATACTTAAAATCTTCCGGTATCCCGTTTTTTTTAAGTATTGGCTCTATAATGGGAAAATATTTATTGGCCCTTTTCATAAGCAATAGGGCATTGGATTGCCAATAGGTGTTCACTAGAAATTCCCTATCTACCCGCTCCAGCACTTCTGGATCATCAAAAGGCACGGGCTCCCCCGCAAAATTTAAATCCTCCGGAATGTCAATGGCCGTTATGCGGTACCCCTCATTATTACTACCATCGCTTTTTGGATTGGACTTTTCCAATATCATATCCGTTTCCTTATATTGATTCTGCACGGCAAATATTAAGGTGCTTCCCACGAAGAAAACCCCCAATAACATCAAAACATTTTTAATAATTTTCATTTGTACAATTATTAGATTTTAATTAAACCACCACCTTCTTACGTCCCAATAAATCCTTTAAAGTCTCCCTCAATAGTAAGACAATCTATTTGGGTATTCCTCAAAGATATTAAATAGAACTGCCTTATTGCAAAATAATTGTGGGCAAGTGCTCATTAAACCATCTAAACCTATGAATTATCATGGTGTGGGTGCCATTCTTAACATTTATACAGTCTTTTATATGGCCAATTGGGAACACCGGATCCTTTTCACCGTGGATGTGAACTATATTTTTCAGGGGGCTGCTTTGCTTCCAATTAACAATATTGTGAATAGACCAGTCCAAATAATACTTGTCCCTAATTGATAGATACTGCTCATATAGGTCCAAACGTTTGGTTACTGTTTCGCCAAAGGCATATTTGGCCAATAGCTCCACATTGTTTACCAAACCTGTTGGCAAAAGCTTATGCATATTGGTGTACTTGGCAAAGATCATTCTTTTGGGGAGTTCTGTATTGTCCTTAACACTGGAGATAATAATCACTTTCCTAACCGTGATAAGCTTAGACATTTCCTGGACCAATATACCCCCAAAGGAAACCCCAACCAAAATTGCATCCTTATGCTTTATATAGCTACACATTTTAAGGGCATAGTCTTCCAGGCTAATACCTTTTTCCGGTATAATCCAGTCCAAATAATGTATAACAAAGGTTTCTACTGGCAAATGTATATTCTCAAATATAGATGGATTAGCGGCCATACCTGGCATTAGATAAACATGTAGTTTAGGCTGGTCGTTTATATGATTTGACATAGTGGATAAAATAGGAAATTCACTTTTTTTTTACTAACTTCGTAGTCTTGGCTTATTTGTCCCTTCTTATGTGTTTACTTTATTAATTGTAATATA